>CAYFXP010000237.1:0-2190 GCA_964346935.1 uncultured Syntrophobacterales bacterium | reverse complement strand
CCAAGACCCCCTCCGGTAAGCTTGGATCCTCGGTTTCGAAGTCGTTGCACGGCTGGTTTTTAATGATAGAAACACTCTTACCCCCCTTGCAGCAGAACTCTTTGAATTTCCCGTCATTTACATCCTGAACCCCGTCGTAGTGCTTGCAACCACGCCTGCATATGTGGGGTGTAAGACTCTGTTTGGGGTCTTCTGGATCAGTGACTTCCCCATCCCCTTCGTTCGTGAGTATCGTTCCGAACTCCTGAGCGAGCTGATCCTCCATGTCCGGTCCGTCCTCTGGGGGCATTTCTCCTTCACGGCCTGGCTCTAAATTTTTTTCTCCACCCCCCAGATCAGGGGTTGACACCTTTATACCTCCCTCTTCATCACCTGAATCCTTAACATTATCAATAGGATAGCTCCCATCAGGGGTATCAATAGGGGGGGTTGATACCCCCTTTATACCGGTTGACACCTCGCCATTTCCGCTTCTTGAGTCGAGCTTCAGGTCGTATTTCTCCAGCAGGTCCCCACCTGAATCCCACCTTGGATCCCCCGTCAGCTCGTAAGGGGTAGGGAGACCCGTGGTGCTCACTATGGAATACGAATCCGCCACTTTTATGAACCCCTTTCCAGAGCTTTTTGCCCTCTTTTCCTCCTGTTCGTTCTCAAATTCTCGCCCTTCCTTATCACACCATACGATTATTCCGTCCTTGACCCGCTTGTTTACCCAACCTGATATGGCCTGAAGGCGTACCCCTCGAGCATCAGCTAGTGTTTTTAATTTAATCGGCCCCTTTTCCCCCACAAATGCTACCCGCTCATCGGTTTCCCTACTGGTTCCTCCCAAATTTTCCTGAAAGGATTCCCGGACCACTTGAAGCGCCATCCAGTAGTCATTTATCTCCGAGATTACCCGACCCTGGCTATCCCTTTCTCGCTGATACTGGTATGCACATGCAATCGCCTGGATGACGGCCATTACCTTATTGAAGGCCCGCCTGGTAGCAAGGGGAACGATCTCGCTCCTGTTTATAAAATCGGCGATCTTTGGGGCGAAGGGAATGGTTATCTCAACCGGGCTGAGGGACTCATGAAAGAGCCTCCACGCCGCTTGGGTTCTCCTGTCCAAGCCTGGGAGGAGGCCCGCCTTTTGCTTAGCCCTTAAGGATATTACCGCTTTTGTCTGCCCCGTTGATTCATCGGGGTGAATGGTGAAAAGGCGGTCCTCCAGCTGGGGTTCAAGGGTTTCCATGGCAGTTGTGGTGATAAACGAGGTCGGCCCCTCGAGATCCTTTTTAACGGTGACCAGCTTACCCTCATCAGTTTTTTCCACTACGTAGTAGGTCAGCCGCCCTTCGGATATCAAGGTTCGTATGGAGTATGGAAACTCAGAATCCGCGGCATTGCTCGTCTGGAATTGAAAACCCTCGGTTAGGATAAGGGCCTTATGGCGCAAACCTTCTCTGAGATGATAGAGGCTTTTGGGACTACCGCTGGTTACGAGGTGGTAGGATGATTCCGGATAGACCTGGAGAGACATCGCCAATGTGTAGGATTTCCCCGCCCCGAAATGGCCTGCGTTTTTCACCGCAAGCACATTCGGGCTCGCCCAATTATCGGGCAGCAACCGGCTATCCAAGGCGGCAAGGTACATCGCGATGGATTTTCTCTCCCCGGTGACACCCGCCTCATTTACCGCATCGATCCGCTTTTTGAAGAGGATCGGATCTTTGGCGATCGCTTTCGACAGTTTTTCGACCTCGGGGTCCACCTTGGCCTCTTCTCGATCTTTTTCTTGCTCCCTCTTTTCCCGCTTAGCTGCCTCAATTTCAGCGAGGATGGCTTTTGAGGTGGTTTTGGTCTTTTTCTTTAGCCGGTCCACATAGTGCTCGCGAATCCCGTCACCAAGCTCAGCAAGGATGGGAGCAATATCGTTCCTTATGGCGGGTTGAGCCTTCGGATAGTCCCCTGGCAGCTGGTCGATGAGCAATTCCAGGACGGATTTGGCCCCCTTCATCAACTCGCGAAGGTCATCGGCTGTGTGGCTCACGAGGTATTCATTGAGGTCGATCTTGGTAAAGCCCTGAGGAATCGGCAGCTCCACGATGAAGGCGTTCCTCCCGGCCATGGCGAGGTACTTCCCGGTCTTCAGTGCGCCTTCGAATCCGGCCCTGTTCTCCTCGTTGTCATTTATGATATGGATGG
>CAYFXP010000236.1:0-6309 GCA_964346935.1 uncultured Syntrophobacterales bacterium | reverse complement strand
GGGGCCTATCCTGAGATCCCGCTGTACACGATAGATGATGCCAGGGCTTGCTTCCCGTTACTCTCGCCCGTACGCTATGAGGAACCGATCCACATAGCAGATGGCGTTACGGCGACTTTCTACGAGGCGGGCCACATCCTTGGCTCTTCCATGATAGTGGTTGCCGTCAGCCGAAACGGAGAGACAAGGACACTCCTCTTCTCGGGAGACGTTGGTCGTTGGAATAAGCCAATACTCCGAGATCCAACCGTCTTTGACGGGGCGGACTACGTGTTGGTGGAGTCCACCTATGGTGACAGGTTGCACGAGAGCATTGAAACCATAAATAGTAGGCTTACGGAGGTGGTAAATTCGACGGCAAAAGCTGGAGGAAATATAGTCATCCCCAGCTTCGCCCTTGAGCGGTCCCAAGAAGTTCTCTATTACCTGAACAAACTGCTGATCGAAAACCAAATACCGCACCTCGTGGTCTTTGTGGATAGCCCTATGGCCGTGAGCGTCACCAAAGTGTTCGAACATCACCCTGAACTGTTCGACGAGGAGATGACGGAGCTCATCCGAGAAAGGAAGTCGCCCTTCAGCTTCCCTGGTCTTACTATGGTCAGAACAGTGGATGAGTCAAAGGCAATTAATAACATAACGGGCACTGTCATGATAATTGCTGGCTCTGGCATGTGTACCGGAGGGAGGATAAAGCATCATCTTGTGAGAAACATTTCCAGGCCGGAGAGTACAATTCTCTTCGTGGGGTATCAGGTGATCGGCACCCTGGGAAGGCAGATCGTTGATGGCGTTAAGGAAGTAAGGATATTGGGGAAGGAGCATCCGGTTAGGGCACGAGTGGCCCAGATAAATGGTTTCTCAGCTCATGCCGACAGCAGCGAGCTATTCCGCTGGTTATCGGGTCTCCAGAGGCCGCCCAGGCACTTATTCGTTACCCATGGGGAACCCGGACCCGCCATGCGGTTCACTGACTTCTTGAGAGAAAGAACCTCCTGGGAGATCTCGGTACCAAGTTATAAGGAGGAAGTAATCTTGGGATAGTCGTGGTGGGCGTGCGTTCGTTGATCGGGTTTAATGTGTCCCGTGGGAAGCGGATCGCTTGGGCCGCCGGATTGGGCGCAGCGGTAATGCAATAATGTCCATTCACTTGATGTGATCCGTCAAATTGGCTGGCTGTGCGCGGTGTCGGGAGGACAATTGCGTCCCAGATCAAACCTTATTGGAAGGTTGTCTGGGGCGGGATTCCGGAGGATGTATTCTTAGAGTCAAGCTGTTTTTGGTTGATTAATGTGGGTTGTTCTCCGTTGGCCTCAGTGGCATCATTTCTGGTTCCATGCGGCTCAGGAGATGGAATGGTAACCTCCAAGAGCAAGTTGCAGCAGTTCGTGATCTCAACGAAGGTCGATTAGTCAGCAGGGAGCAATGAGCTGATGAATAAGAATCAGGATTGGGAGGTCCCCGTTTCCACGCACGACTGGAGGGGTAATGGTTTAAGGTCATAGCGCATGCTTTACTGTGTGCTGTTGCCTCCCGTTTAATCTTTACATGCCCAGTTTTTTTCGATTGGCCTCTATGTGGGCTAGGATAGCCTTTGCTGCTTGGACGGGGTCTTTTTCGACGTTCATGATGCCACCAGTGACCTCTCTGCAGTCCCGCGTCAACAGTTGGACCAGATTTGGCGCTCCGGTAATAGTTGGTACCGGATTGACATACGTATAGAGACCAAGGGCCAGGGCGAAGACTGCATCGATTGTGGCCTTTTGTTCCATATACTCAGGCGCAACAGCGGCAACCGGTAGGTCTGGCATGGGCACGCCGCCCAAAGTATCCGATATTGCTGCTAGTAGGTCGGCCAGACGCCCTGTGTCGGTGCAGGTTCCATAGCTGAGAACGGGGGGGATCTGCAAGCTCTCGCACAATTTTCGAATGCCCGGACCGGCCAATTTCCTTGCGTTCGAGCTGCACAGACCGGCGACCTGCATGGCCCCGTTGCCACATCCGAGTGAGAGCACCAGAATGTCGCGCTTGATTAGTTGCATAGCTATACGAACGCTATGTATATCCTGACCAGTATCCCTCAGCGTTGTGCATGAAACAAGGCCCGCCACCCCTCTACACGTTCCATCTTTGATAGCTCCCAAGAGGGGGTCAAGGGTGCCGCCCAGGGCTTCACCGATGCTCTCAGTGGAGAAGCCAACAACGGCCTCTTTCATGGGTAATTGGGTAATTGGCTGCACAGACGCTCTGCGTTCCTCAAAGTTATCGACCGCCATCTGTAGGAGTTGGGCAGCTTGTTCTTCAGCCTTCTCCGGCACGTAGTTGATCCGATCTGTAATGCCCTCAAAGGAGACCACCTCACTCACCGGTATAAGCTTGAACTTGTAGTGCTTGGCATACAACGGATCAATCGGCATGGAACAATTCATGTCACAAGCGAAGAGGTCCACACACCCGCTCGCCAGAACCGCCTCTTGCATGATCCAGTTGCCGGTGAACCCGTAAAAACAGTCATCCATTTGCCATCTCTGAATCATCTCCTGCCCGGTCTCAATGTTCGCAATCACCCGTAAGCCTTTGGCTCCCACCGCTTTCGCTTTCTCCTGCCACTCAGGGGTTCGAGCCAGTTGAACCATAGCAAAACCGAGAAAGGGTTCATGCCCGTTGGGCAGAACGTTAACATACTCAGGATCCAATACACCAAGGTCTACGCGCATGTTGTGCGGCCTTGGTGTGCCGTAGAGAATATCCTGGCAGTACTCGTTCACGATCTGGCTCTGATACCCCGTTGCCAAGCTGAGGCGCATGGCCTTAAGAGCCAAGCTCACGTAATAACCATCTACATTAGTAAGGCAGGAACTTGTGGCTAACATCATTTCACCGTAAACCCCGCCCGGGAAAATCCCCAGTTTTCTCCAGAGGTCTTTACGCTCTTGAGGAGCTAGCCGCTCGACGATTCGACTTGGTTCATAGTATTTTCTGTTAAAATCACTTTCCGCAAAATCGGAGAGACGTAACACTATTTCTTTTTCTGATCCTGAGGTATCTATGCCGAGTCGCTCGGCAAAGTCTTTCAATTTGCCCGGTTCTGTGATCTTGAACGGTGTTTCGCCCTTTGCCGTTGCTCGCAGGGTCTTTATGGTCTGATCCGTGTGGTACTGATATGTAGAAGCACCCATGACGTTCCTGAGGAGCATCATCCGCATGCCCATCCCATCGGCAGTTATGCCACATACCCCCTTCTTACCCTTTGATGCATCGGAACGGCATGGTCCATTGGAACACAGATCGCACCGGGCCCCTCCCTGGCAAAAGGGGCACCTCTTGTCAGGATCACCCCCCATACCCTGAGCCTCGAAGCGATCCCAGATATTGTCCATGCTGTCCTTTTTGATCCTCTCGTACATCTTGCAAACTGATTCATGATAGGAAATCCTGCGCGCTTCCATGTTCAACGCTCCTCCGTTTGGTTGTTGAGCAATTTTCTGAGAAATGTTGATTACTTAACATCCTTGTAATACGATGGTCCATGATACTATTGAAGGAAATCACGTGGTCGTTTTTGCTGAGCCGATATGAACATCCTCTTGCTGATGTTCTATTTAGGGAAATGTGTCATTAAAGGAAAGGCGCATTCCTCCATTCGTTAGAGAGGGCTTCATATCCAATCAACTTTCGCTACGCCCGGTTTCCGGCTTCGGGCCAAAACGGGTCTTAGTATCTGACCGGCTTGCCAAGAAGATTCACAACTGCTGTAGAGACTTCACCCCGTCAAGCCAATCGACAAAGATGGCTTGATAGGCTTTGGCCAAGATCTGGGATAATTAACGCTCAAGATCATCCTGCATATCGAATCATAAGCCAGGTTTACGCCAACTTATAGAGTATGGCAGCAGGAATTGGAGGAGATTAACGCTTTCCCGTCGGTTTCCGCACATCCGAATCAGTTCCCGTTGGGTTCTTAGTCGACCAACCAGGATCAACTTTCACAAAAGAGAGGCATACTCCGACTCCCTAGATGTCCAAAAACGAGGGGCAATAGCGGAGCCAAAACAAGGCCCCTTTTTAGTTCTACCTGAAAATGCTCGGTTCCTGACCGAAGAAGTTATTCCCTTTTTGCCCTTGACCTTCTCGGTTTAGAGGGTTTTTCCCCCGGAGCTTTCTCCTCCGGCCTTCCTCGTACAGCCTTTTCCAGCCGATCGATTGCATCGGCCGTCCTCTCCCTGATGGATCTGGCGACGCATGCCTCATATTCGTTCGCAGAACGCGTTTACCTGATTCGCTTGAAGAGCTTGAGCGCCTCAAAAACTCCCAAATAGGTGACCGCTGCACCGAGGATAAACACCCAGTCAGTTAGGGTAATGGGGCCGAAGCTCAGAAAGTCACTGATATAGGGCCCGTAGATTGCCAGTGACACCACCCCCATGGAAATGACCGTAGCGTAAAGCAATATCCTGTTCGTAAAAAAATTGCGATTGAACAGGGAGGTGCGTTCGGACCTCCTCTGGAGAATATTGAAAAATTGGCAAAACACAATGGTAGCATAGCTCAATGCAGTGGCTTTGAAATAATCCATAGTACCCACGCTATCGACCGTCAGGGTTATTTCCTCTCGGCCCATGAATAAGAAAAAATTCAGGAAGGCCAAGCCTCCCATCAGTATTCCCAAGAGCGTAATCTCCGTACCGGCGAATATATTCATCATATGTTCCTCGGGTTTCCTAGGAAGCCTGGTCATCACGTCTTTGTCCGGAGGATCAAAGGTGAGAAGGGTTAGTGGCCCGATCTCTCCCAACAAATCGATTGCCAGTATCTGACCGGCCAGTATCGGTATGGGATAATTCCACAGGGAGGCTGCCAGCAGGCCGAATAAAACTACTGCCAGTTCTCCTACGTTGGTGGTTAAAGAGGCGAAGACCGTTTTCTTCAGGTTATTGTAAATCGTTCTTCCGCCCCGTATCGCGTGAACCAGCGTGGAGAAGTTGTCATCCAGTAAGACGAGTCTCGACGCTTCTTTCGCAACATCATTCCCCCTCTGCCCCATGGCGACGCCGATATGTGCCCTCCTGAGGGCAGGCGCATCGTTCACGCCGTCTCCGGTAACCGCGACGATTTCGCCCTGGTCCTCCAAAACCTTCACGATCTGCAGCTTGTCTTCAGGGTCGACCCGGGCAAATATGATGGACTGATTTTCTTGTAATAGCTTTTTCAGTTCTTTTTCGTCCATCTCCTTGAGTTCCGTTCCCGTAATCACCGGTGTGGCCTCCCCTGGTTCCGGTAGGCCGATCTTTCGACCCACTGCCTGGGCGGTCTCCGGATGGTCCCCCGTGAGGATGAAAACCCGGATGTGGGCCTTATGGGAATCTTCGATCGCCTCTTTTACCCCCTCCTTCGGGGGGTCTATCATCGCCATAAGGCCCAAAAATATGGCGTCCTTCTCCACGTATTCTCTGCTGTATTCCCCTTTCTTGAAATCCAGCGGCCGATGTGCAATCGCCAGAACGCGCATGCCGCCCTTGGAGTATTCCTCGTTTATTGCCTTAATCCTCTCCCTATCTTTTTCGGTTAAGGGAACATGTTTTCCATCTCTGTAGATATACGAGCTGATGGAGAGGACGCTGTTCGTGGAACCCTTCACGGCGAGACTAACATCATTCTTAAACTGTCTCACCGAGCTCATTCTCATCAGCTCGGAATCGAAGGAAAACTCCTGGAGTTCAGGGTTCTCTTCATCTTCCCTGGCGGAACGTGTGCCGAGCTTCGTTGACAGCGTTACCAGTGCCGCCTCAGTAGGGTCGCCGATGGGGTACCAGGAGGCGTGCTCCTCGTCCGGTTCGTGTATTTCCGCGTTTGACGACATGGTCGCCGCATCCATGATCATTTCTATCTCCTCGACCTGCTCCTTGCTCAGAGGTTTTCCACCATCGTCCAGGACATCCCCTTTGGGCTCGTATCCGATTCCGGTAAGCTCATATTTTTTCGCGTTGAACCACAACGATTGGACGGTCATTTCGTTTTTGGTCAGGGTTCCCGTTTTGTCAGTGCAGATGACGGTCGTCGACCCCAGTGTTTCCACCGACGGCAAGTCCTTTACGACCGCCTCTCTATCGGCCAACTGATTGCTTCCTGTGGAAAGAGCAACCGTTACCTGGGCGGGGAGTGCTTGCGGCACCATGGCCATCGCAACACCGAGCGCGTACACTAGGCTCATGTACAGGGAAAAATTTTGGACCATCCCTAACACGAAAAGCCCCGCACTGATGACGCCCACCGCGACGGTCAACTGGTTCGCCAGGCGTCGCAGCTCTC
>CAYFXP010000235.1:0-14248 GCA_964346935.1 uncultured Syntrophobacterales bacterium | reverse complement strand
ATTGAACATATTCGTCCCCACCGTGGAGTTGAAAAAGACCTTATGCCGATCGATCACCTCTCGAACCGCCAAGGCGGAGCTGCTGCTGATACATCCTGTGATGAACTGGACCCCGTTCTTCTCGATCAACTTCTCGGCCTTTTGCACCGCGACCGGGGCCTTGAGCGTGGTATCCTCCTGATACCACTTCAGGTCGGCAAACAGGCCGCCTCCGGCCTTCAGCTCCTCCAGTGCCAGAATTGACCCTTGCACCTGATGCTTACCCAAGGTTGCAAATGGTCCCGTCAAAGGCGGAAGAAGGCCCCATTTGATTCCAAGTCCTGCAGCATTGACCAGTGAAGCCCAACTAAACGCCAGTATCACCAACAAAATAACGAACAATTTCCTTTTCATCTCCATCCCTCCTTTTTGAGAAACAGTTACAGGATCGTAGAATACCACCTCCCTTCCCAATCAGTGGGGAAACAAATCCCCTCCGCCTCAAAATTCGGTTCATATTATTTAATCACGACGCATTTGTCAAGTTTTTTTAACCCCATGGTCTACTAAAGATTATTTGAGAAGGTTTTCCGCTTTCATATATTGGGTATGTCAATATATTTGTTAAAAAATAAACCGACTTTTTCTTTCAAAATTTCAATATCTCTTATTGAACGAGAGCACGTAGGATATTCTGGGGGAGACTGGAGAAGGGGGAGGCTGCTCTTCGGTTCAGTCGGCTAATGCCCACTTTCCTTTCTTGACCGCACCCATCCTGAAGGCTTCTTTGGTGAGACCACAATGATCCTTTTTGGACATATTGAATATTCCCGTAACTCCTGGCCAATTCCTGATATGCTCTTTTAAATGACCTCTCATTCGCCTCTTATCGAGACCCACCCTCGCCTTTAGCGTCATTTAGTTCAACCTGACCGAGACGATTTTTGAGATTCCGGGGGTCTCCATGGTTACCCCATAGAGCATATCGGACATCTTTATGGTCTTCTTATTATGGGTTACCAGTATGAATTGGGATCTTTTGGATAATTCACCTACCAATTCTACGAACCGATCGATATTGGCATCGTCCAAGGGTGCATCCACCTCATCCAGGAGGCAGAAGGGAGTGGGTTTGACGAGAAAAAAGGAGAAGAGCAGCGCAATGGCCACGAGCGCCTTCTCTCCACCGGAAAGGAGATCGATAATCTGTAACCTCTTACCGGCTGGCTGAGCAACGATTTCGATCCCCGTAGTGGAAAGATCCTTTTCGTCGGTTAGGACCAGGTCCCCCCTTCCCCCCTTGAACAACCTCCCGAATACCTCCTGAAATTTCTCCCTCACCGTCTCAAAGGTCTTCAAGAACTGGCGGTTTGTTCTTCTGCTTATCCTGGCAATGGCCCTCTTCAGATCGTCCATGGCATCCTCTAAATCCTTCTTCTGCTCCATCAGGAAGTCATATCGCTCCTTCAGTTCCTCAAACTCATCAAGAGCCACCAGATTAACCTCCCCCAGGCCATCGAGGGCCACCCGAAGTTCACTAAGCCTCCTCTCCGCGGAGTCCCGCTGAAAATCGGGGTCCCTTTGTTTTGCCGATTCCTGCAGGGAAAGCCCGTATTTCTCCAATATCCTTCCCTCCAGATGCTCCACCGAGAGGTGGATCTCCGCCATCTTGAGGTTGAGCTCGTTGGTCTTTCGGCCGATTTCCTCTTTTTCCAACTTCAACCGCTCATGCCCGGATTCGCTCTCTCTAAGGAGTTCGGCCAACCTCCCCCTCTGTCGTTCGTCAGCCCTCACCGTCCTTGTGAGGGATTTGAGCTCTTTCATACGCTGCCGTCCCTGCTCCTCGAGGGCTGCGACCCGTTCCCTCGCCTCGGAAATTTCCTCCCTGATCCGCTCAACCTGCCGCAATTTCCTTGCGATTTCATCCTTTGTCGCCCCCTGGGATTGCTCCATGTTGCTGAGCACCCCCTCGATGGCCTTCATCTTCTCCCTCTGTGCCGCTTCATTCACCTTGAGCCCCGTAACATCTCGAACCATTTCTTCCAAAGCCATGATCTTTCCGTCCAATTCCGCCTTCAATTCCCGTATCCTCTCCTCCCCCTTTTGCCGCCGATCGTCAAGCTCCCTCAATCTACTATTTAGGTCTTCCGATTCTCCCCTCCTGGCTTCAACCTCGGACTGAAGTTGTCTTCCCTCGAACTCCAGGACCTCCAACCTCTGTCTTTCTCGGGCGAGTCCTTGGCCCCCCTGCTCCAGATCCCTTTTGCAGTCCATGAGCTCTATTTCCTGCTTGTGCCGATTCTCTAACAATGCCGCAAGCTCGCCCTCCTTTGCCGATATGGCATCCACCAGTTCGCCAATGGTTGTCCCCTTGAGGCTAAGTTGTTCCCTTAAGCCGGATACGGTCTCCTCAAGGCCCTTGACAAGCCTCCTCCTCTCAAGCAATCCGAACCCGGGCCCCTCCATGCTTCCCCCTGTCAGGCTCCCATCGCTCTCCAAAACCTCTCCGTCGAGGGACACCAATGTTCGAAAGCCCCTCCCCTCCTTCCACAGCCTGTGGGCCGTCTCCAGGTTGCCGACAAGCCATACATCATCGATGAGGGATGCTATCACCGGGAAAAACCCCTCCTTGACCTTCACAAACTGCGCAAGCGGACCCAACAACCCTTCCTCCTTGAACTTATCCTTCTCGCTCACCCCTCCAATTGAACCCTTTGGGTTAACGGGGATAAATGTGGAACGGCCGCAGTTACGCCCCTTCAGATACCGAAGTCCTCGCAAACCTTCCTCAAGCCCTCTTACCACGATATGCCCTAATCTTCGATCCAATGCAGCCTCCAACGCCACCTCAAATCGCTCGTCTGTCTCTATCATGTCCCCGATGAGCCCACAGATTCCATCCAGCTCTCCCTTCCCCTTGGAGAGCATGATTTCCTTTACGCCCCTCTCGTAGCCCTCGTAGTTTTTCTCCAAGTCCCTCAACGATTCGAGCCTCGAGGCCTCTCGGTGGAGCTGTTCCTCTGTCTTCTTCAGCTCGGATTCCTCGGCTTCCCTTCTGCACCGCAAATCATCGATGGCCGTTTGGAGGGCCTCCTTCTCCCCCTCCATGTTTTCCACGGATGAAGTGAGGGTATTCATCCTCTCCTCTGACTGGGATAAGAGCTTCTCCATCTCTTCAACAGTCCCCTGCGCCTCCTGTTGTTCAACCCCATTTCGGGTTATTCTCCTCTCTAGGCCCTCGATCTCTTTCCCCAAGCTAGAGATCGCATTTCGTGAACCCGATATTTGCGATAGGATTTCTACGGCACTCGCCTTCCGATCCTCCAGCTCGCTCATGGTTCCCTCATTCTGGCGTTTGAGGGATTCCATCTCCCGCTCCCTCTCCTTCAATTCCGCCTCTTTCCAGAGGATCTGCTGGCCTAAGCCAGACTTCTCCCCTTCCATCCTCGCCTTTTCGGCCCTCGTTTCCTCCAGCCTGGAATTTAACTGCCCGATCTCCTCCAGGTATTGCTTCTCCAATCGGGAGAGGCGATCCAGCTCCCTGTTGAGGGCTTCTATCCCATCCTCACCCCTTTGGAGCTCATTTTGGACGCCCAGGGTTCTCCGTTGGACATCATTAAGCCCCTCCTCCACTTCCTTCAGGCTCCGCCTCGTGTGCTCGATAAAGCTCTGTGCCCTCCGCAACCTTCGGGTTACCTTGGTCCCCTCCTCCCTCAACCCTGCGAGGGCTTCCTCTATTTCCTTCCTCTTTTTCAGGAGCTCAGTATACTCCTCGGCGGCGATCTTCGATTCGATCTCCTTGATCTCCCCCTTATATGCCTTAAACCGCTCCGCCCTTTTGACCTGCCGATTCAACCCGTTTATCTGCCTCTTAATCTCCCCGATGATGTCTCGAAGCCGCAGGAGGTTCTGTTCCGTCGATTCCATCTTCATCAAGGCTATCCGCTTTCGCTCCCTGAACCTGGAAACCCCGGCTGCCTCCTCGAATAACAGCCTTCTCTCCTGCGGCTTTGAGTTCAGAATGAAATCCACCTTCCCTTGCTCGATAATAGAATAGGCATTGGTCCCAATCCCCGTCCCCGCGAACAAATCCGTGACGTCCTTGAGGCGGCATGGGTTTTGGTTGATGTAGTATTCGCTCTCCCCGGAACGGAAGACCCTCCGAGTGACCATGATCTCCTCGTATCCCGCATATTCGGCGGGAACCCCTCCATCCTTATTGGAGAACAGGATACTCACTTCGGCCATTCCCAAGGGCTTATTGCCATTGGTCCCGTTAAAGATCACGTCTTCCATTAACCTCGCCCGAAGGTGCCGTACACTCCTCTCACCCACCACCCACAGCACGGCATCAACGATATTGCTCTTCCCGCAGCCATTTGGGCCCACAATGCCCGTAATTCCCACTGGAAAGGAGAAGCTTACCCTTTCCGGGAAGGACTTGAACCCCAAAATCTCCAGCTTCTTAATCTTCATTTTCACCTCCCGGGCGAGCACGTATAAAGGCGATGGCCCTTTCAAGCCGCGCTATGGTTTGACCCTTCCCCAATATGTCTATCACCTCAAAAAGCCCCGGGCTCACCGTGCGACCCGTCAGCGCTACCCGCACGGGTTGTGCGATCTTCACCAACTTAACCTGCCTCCTCCGGGCAATCCCCCTAAACAACGATTCAACTTCTGCCTCGGACATGCTCTCCATCGGCTTGAAGCCTCCTATCAACTCCACGAAGATATCGATCACCTCCGGCCTCAAAAACCTCTTGGCTGCCCCCTCTTCGTATTCGATGTCCTCCTTGAAAAAGAATTCCGCCTGGTCAGACAACTCCACGAGGGTCTTTGATCTCTCCTTGAGGCTATTGATGACCTTGTTCAACTTCTCCCCTTCGCCGATTTCATACCCCTTTGCCTTTATGGAAGGGATCAAGAGGGAAGCAAGCTCGCTCGGCTCCCTCATCTTTAAGTGATCCGCGTTGACGGACCGAAGCTTTTCGGGGTTAAAGATGCCCGCTGCCTTCCCCACATTCTCCAGCGAAAACTTCTCAATCAATTCTTCAATGGAAAAGATCTCCTGATCTCCATAGGACCAGCCGAGCCGCACCAGATAATTCAAGAGCCCCTCCGGCAAATACCCCATCTCCTTATAGGCCATAACCGATTCCGCCCCATGGCGCTTGCTCAGCCGGGTGCGATCAGGGCCAAGGATCATCGGGACGTGGGCAAAATAGGGAAGGGGATACCCAAGGGCCTGGAAGAGGAGAATCTGCCTCGGCGTATTATTGACGTGGTCATCCCCCCGGATGACATGGGTTATGGCCATGGTTCCATCATCTACTACCACGGCAAAGTTGTACGTGGGCATACCATCGCTCTTCAGAATAACCAAATCATCCAGCTCCGCATTTTCGAAGACGACTCGCCCCTTCACCAGATCTTCCACCACCGTCTGCCCCTCCTGGGGACATTTAAACCGCACAGCACAGGGCCTATCGGGATAGGGGGGAGAGAGGTTCCGACATTTCCCGTCGTACTTCGGCTTTCTCCTCTCCTGAAGCGCCCTTTTCCGCTTCTCCTCCAGCTCCTCGGGGGTGCAATAGCACCGGTACGCCTTTCCTTCGGACAGGAGCTTGCCCACATGTTCCCGGTATATCGCGAGCCTCTGGGATTGAAAGAAGGGCCCTTCATCCCAGTCCAAGCCCAGCCACTCCATGCTATCCAAGATTGCCCTGACCGCCTCTTCCGTGGAGCGGACTACGTCGGTATCCTCAATGCGGAGGACGAACCTTCCCCTGTGATGTCTGGTAAAAAGCCAGTTGAAGAGAGCCGTCCTCGCCCCGCCAATGTGCAGGAACCCCGTCGGGCTCGGTGGAAAGCGAGTTCTGACCTGGCCCAATGCCTCCTCCATTTGGTGCGCTCAATCAATAAGCTCTCTGAAAAACCCGCTCTTCACTACTCAGAAATTTTTATTCAACAACTTCAATTGAAATATTATTATAAGTGCCAAGTCGCAATTGTCAAGGAAAAATGGGCAGCAGGCCTTCCCTATCGCTTATTTTACGGTAAAGGGGAGTGTATTGAAAGGGGGTGAGAAAAGGGGACAGGCAACTTTTTGGACAAAAAGTAGCCTGTCCCCCTAGACTATTTCCTCGACGATCTTATAGATGGATTGTAGGGCGTGGTCAAGCCTGGATACATCCGCCCCGCCCGCCTGGGCCATGTCCGGTCGGCCTCCTCCGCTCCCCCCTACCTCCGCAGCCACCCGTCTAATCATCGTGTCGGCATTGAATCGAGACAGGAGATCATCGGTCACCCTCATGAGGAAGGAAACCTTCTTTCCCCGTTTCGATCCCAGCAAGACAATGCCCGACCCGATTCGATCCCTCAGCATATCCCCGAAATTCCTCAGCGACTGGGGACTCTCCGCCTCCACCTGAGCTGCAAGGACCTTAACCCCTTTGATGACCCTTACTTGATCCATGAGGTCGAAGGACTTGCCCCCGGCCAACTTGCCCCTCAGGGACTCGATCTCCCTCTCCAATTCCCTCTGGTGATCCAACAGCTTCCCCACTTTCGTGGCCACCTCCCTGGAGGGGGCCTTCACCATGGAGGCAACGCGCTTAAGCTCATCCTCCTCCTGCCGGATGTAATGGACCGCATCCTGCCCGGTGAGGGCTTCGATCCTTCTCACCCCCGCCGCGACGCCCGTTTCCGATATGATCTTGAAAAATCCGATATCGCCCGTTCGGGAAGTATGGGTTCCCCCGCAGAGTTCCTTGCTGAAATCTGCAATGCTTACTACCCTGGCCTTATCGCCGTACTTCTCGCCGAACAGCGCTATGGCCCCTCCTTGAATAGCCTCCCGCGTGTCAGTCTCCTGAACATCGACCCCTATGTTCTGCCGGATCCTACCGTTAACGAAATCCTCAACCTGACTGAGCTCTTCCTCGGAAAGGAGGGAGAAATGGGTAAAATCGAACCGAAGCCGATGAGGCTCCACCAGGGATCCCGCCTGCTTCACATGATCCCCCAAGATCTCCCTCAACGCCGAATGCAGCAGGTGGGTGGCCGTGTGGTTCGCGGCAGTCCTTCTTCTCATCCCCTCATCGACGGAGAGGACGACTTCGTCCCCCACTTTCAGGGTACCCTCCTTGACCAGACCCCTGTGGACGATCAAGTTGGGCAAGGGCCTACGGACATCGTTGACCTCTATGACAAGGCTGCCCTTTGCTATCTTTCCCTTATCCCCAACCTGGCCTCCCGTCTCACCATAAAAGGGGGATCTTTCGACAACAATCTCCACTGAATCCCCTGCTGTAGCGATCTCCACGAAATGATCCCCTTGAATGATCTTCACCACCTTTGACGTACACTGAATCTCATGGTACCCCACGAATTGGGTCTCGATTCCCTCAGCGGAAATCCTCCCGTAGATCTCCTTGAAGCCCTCCTCCCCTATCCCCTTCCAGGACTCCCGTGCCTTGCGCCTCTGTTCTTCCATGGCGCCTTCGAATCCATCTACATCAATGCGAAAGCCCTCCTCCTGAACGATATCCTCAGTCAGGTCTACCGGAAATCCAAAGGTGTCATAAAGCATGAAAATGACGTCTCCCGGGAGAACCGTTTCCCCTGCCTGGGTCAACCTGGCCGTTTCCTCCCTCAAGAGGCTCAAGCCCCTATCCAAGGTTTCGGAGAAACCAGTTTCCTCTAACTCTATCACCCGCCTGATATAGTTCTCGCTTTCCACCAATTCAGGATATGCCTCCCGCATAAGCTCCATGGCGACCGCGGAGACTTCTCCGAGAAAGGGACCTTTGATTCCCACCTTTCTTCCATGGCGAATGGCCCTCCGCATAATCCTCCGCAATACATATCCCCTTCCGGCCTTATCCGGCAAAACGCCATCACCAATGAGAAAAGCAGTGGCCCGAGCATGATCGGCGATCACTCGAATGGAAATATCATCCGCCTCATTTTTCCCGTACTTTCTCGAGCTGATCTCCTCAATCCGAACGATAATATCCCGGAAGAGATCCGTGTCGTAATTGCTCGTAACGCCCTGGAGGACGGCGGTGATCCGTTCCAGCCCCATTCCCGTATCGATGCAAGGCTTGGGCAATGGGGTCATGTGCCCGTCCTCCGACCGATTAAATTGCATGAAGACCAAGTTCCAAAGCTCCAAGAACCGATCGCACTCACAGTCAACTCCGCAATCCGGCCTGCCACACCCAACGGCCTCCCCTTGGTCGATGATAATCTCCGAACAGGGACCGCACGGCCCCGTGTCCCCCATGGCCCAAAAATTGTCCTTTTCACCCAGCCGCACGACGCGCTCCGCCGGGATCCCCACCTTTCGATGCCACAGGTCAAAAGCCTCTTCATCTTCATCGTAGATGGAGACCCAGAGCTTCTCCTTCGGGAGGCCCAACACATGCGTGAGCAAATCCCACCCGAATTCAATGGCCTCCTCTTTGAAATAGTCGCCGAAGGAGAAGTTCCCCAACATCTCGAAAAAGGTGTGATGACGGGCAGTCTTTCCCACATTTTCCAGGTCGTTGTGTTTCCCACCCGCCCTTACACACTTTTGTGACGTGGTCGCCCTGGTATAGTCCCGCTTCTCCTCCCTCAGGAAAACCCTCTTAAATTGAACCATTCCCGCATTGGTAAAGAGAAGGCTGGGATCCTCCTTGGGCACCAGAGGCGAGCTGGCGACAATTCGATGATCCCGATCCTCGAAATATCTCAGGAAGGCGGTCCTAATCTCGTTGCTATCCATCTCCGCGAAATTCCATCCTAGCAGCGTTCAGGCCGTAATTTCTTGGAACTACTCCCTCTCCCTGCCTCCTGCTCTTCTTCCCGTTCACGGACCTTCTCGAAATCATCCCATGGGGTATCCCCCGTTGCCAGAATTCCCTTTACTCTCAGGGCAAAGTCATCGGGGTTGGTGCTCTGTCTCAGGGCCTCATCATAGCTAATCAGGTTCTTCCTCAGCAGGGCCATCAAGGACTGATCGAAGGTCTGCATCCCATAGGTTGTATATCCCTTGGCTATAGCATCCGGGAGCTCCGCTGTTTTTTCCTTCTCAACAATACACTCCCTTACCCTGGCCGTGGATACCAAGGTCTCTACGGCGGGAACTCTTCCCACACTATCCGCCTTGGGAACCAACCGCTGCGAGATGATACCCTTAATGACCCCGGCCAACTGCATCCGGACCTGCCTCTGATGATATGGAGGAAACGTCGATATGACACGGGTTACGGTCTCCTTGGCATCGATGGTATGGAGGGTGCTCATCACAAGGTGGCCCGTTTCCGCGGCTGTTAGCGCGGTTTCGATGGTCTCGAAATCCCTCATTTCCCCGATCAGGATGACATCCGGGTCTTGCCTCAGTGCACTCCTCAATGCATTGGCAAAGGTTCCCGTGTCAGAACCTACCTCCCTCTGGTCGACGATCGCCTTCTTATCGTCATGGACGAACTCGATCGGGTCCTCTATGGTAATGATGTGACACGTCCTCCGGGAGTTGATGATATCGATCATCGATGCCAAGGTTGTCGACTTTCCGCTTCCCGTGGTTCCCGTGACCAGTATGAGACCCCTATTCTCCATGGCGATCTTCTCAATGACATTTGGCAGGGTGAGCTCCTGAAGGCCCTTGATCTGATACGGCACGATTCTCAGGGCAATACGGATTTTACCCCTCTGTTGAAAGATGTTGACTCGGAAGCGGCCCAACCCGTGGATCTCATATCCCATGTCTACTTCCTTTTCCCTCAGAAACCGCTCCTTCTGCCACTCGTTCATAATTCCCAGGGCCATCTGGTTCACCTCGTTGTAATTATACGGCTTAGGCCCCTGCATGGCCCTGAGTTGCCCATCGATCCTGATAATAGGCGGCTGTCCGATCTTTATATGGACATCCGATGCACCCTTCGTCAGGGCCTCCAATAGGATTTCATTCAGCTCCACTCTCGATCTCCTCCTCTCTCGCCCCCCCCTTTAGATGAAACCGCCCCTTTATCTCTTCCTCGATCTGATGAAAGACCTCCGGATTTGCCTCCAAGAAGGCCTTTGCGTTCTCCCTACCTTGGCCGATACGCTGATCCTTCCAAGAATACCATGTCCCGCTCTTCTCAATAATGTTGTGATCCACGGCCAGATCTAAGACATCTCCCTCCCTCGATATCCCCTTTCCGTAGATGATATCGAACTCCGCTTCCTTGAAGGGAGGGGATACCTTATTCTTCACCACCCTCACTCGGGTTCTGCTGCCCATGACTTCCTGTCCCTGTTTGATCGACGCCACCCTTCGAATATCCAACCTCACGGAGGAGTAGAATTTCAACGCATTGCCCCCCGACGTCGTCTCTGGATTGCCGAAAAGCACGCCGATTCTCATCCTGATCTGATTGATGAAGACGACTATTGTCTTTGACTTGCTTATCGTAGCTGCGAGTTTCCTGAGGGCCTGGGACATTAGCCTGGCCTGAAGTCCCATGTGGGCATCCCCCATCTCGCCCTCAATCTCCGCCCGTGGAACTAACGCGGCGACGGAATCGATTACCACCATGTCCACCGCACCGCTCCGAACCAGTATTTCGGTGATCTCCAAGGCCTGCCCGCCCGTATCCGGCTGGGAGATGAGCAAATCATCCGTTTTCACGCCCAACGTGCGAGCATAGTGAACATCCAAGGCATGTTCTGCATCGATAAAGGATGCAATTCCCCCCATCTTCTGGGCCTCTGCAACGGCATGGAGTGCCAGGGTGGTTTTTCCCGACGCCTCGGGACCGTAGATTTCCACCACCCTACCCCGCGGAAGTCCTCCCACCCCCAATGCGATATCCAAGGCAAGCGATCCGGTCGGGATGACCGGAACATCGGGAAGGAGGGCATCACCTCCCAGCCTCATGATGGACCCCTTCCCGTACTGCCTCTCGATTTGGGTCACTGCTAAGTCAACGGCCCTCTCTCTATCCCCCTCCCTTGCCATAGCTTCATCCTCCCCCCAATTTGACAGCCCTCAGTTCAGTATACATAGGACCAGTGGGCTTCAAATCGCTTTTGAATAGTACAAGCCTTTCAACCAAGAACTCCCCCAAAACGGTGTGGTAAAGCCCCTCCATCCGATCGAGGAGTTCCGTCCTCCCCTTGCCGGACCTTGCCCGCCCCAACGTCAAGTGAGCTTTGAACTCCCTCTCCTCCCGGGGATAGCCAATTTCTCCAAGGCGTTCGTCAATTGCCCTCTTGAGGGGCTTCAGCGCTCCGCCGCCGTCCTCAATCCCCAACCATATGACCCTGGGATTCCTCGTGTTGGGAAAAGCTCCCAACCCCTTGACGACAAGGGTAAAGGGCTTCACCCCCGATGACGCCTTCGCCACGGCATCCATAATTTCATCACATGCCCCTTCATCGATATTCCCGAAGAACTTCAAGGTCAGGTGAATCCGGCTGGGCTCAACCCATTTTACATCGGCATGGGATCGCTTAAGATCACCTTGAACTCGCTCTAAACCCTTGGTGATCGCGGGAGGAAGCTCTATAGCTAAGAAGGACCGAATCTTCGGCATACCGTGGGTAAGATATCGGATAAATGACCGTCACCATGGGAAAAAGGCTCATTCCCCAAACATTACAATGTTAGCATCTTTCTCCCAAATGTCAAACAAAAGAGGGGATTAGTCTGAACCTCGAAAAACCCGAAATGCGTTCCGAATTTGACGCCAATTCTAAAGCCGGGCAAAGCTCCTATTTCAGATTATTCCCATCCCTTCAATGATGGAAAGCATGACCGCAGCAGCCATAACCGAACCGATCTGCCCCCCCGTGTTGGCTCCCATGGCATGCATAAGCAGGTAATTCTGTGGGTCGTATCGTTGCCCTTGGACCTGGACGACCCTGGCCGACATCGGAAACGCGGATATGCCTGCCGCTCCGATCATGGGATTGATCTTTCCCCCTGAGAGAACCTTCATGATCTTCCCGAACATGATACCTGTCGCAGTGTCGATGCAAATGGCCACGAATCCAAGGCCAAAAATGATGAGAGTCTGGGCCCTGAGGAAAGTTTGCCCCTGCATGGTAGCCCCGATGGTGAGGCCAAGAAACAGGGTCACGATATTGGCAATCTCGTTCTCAGACGCCCTGGTCAAGCGGCTTACCACCCCAGACTCCTTCATAAAGTTGCCCAGGCAGATCATTCCAATGAGGGGGATACCCCTGGGCGCTATGAGACCCCCGATAAGGGCCACGACAACGGGAAAGAGGAGTTTCGTCCGCTTAGACACGGTGGGGTGAATTGCCCCCATCTTTATTACCTTCTCCTCCCTCGTAGTGAGAAGGCGGATAATAGGAGGCTGAATAATGGGAACGAGGGACATGTACGAGTATGCTGCCACGGAGACCGCTGCCAGGAGGTGGGGCGCATACTTCGAGGTGACGTAAATGGCTGTTGGACCGTCACAAGCGCCGATTACCCCAATTGCCGCGGCCTCCAGTTTAGAGAATCCGAAAGCAAGTGACAAAGCGAGGGTAAGGAAGATGCCGAATTGTCCTGCCGCCCCGAGGAGAAGGATCTTAGGATTCTCGAGAAGGGGGCCGAAATCCGTCATGGCACCGATGCCGACAAAGATGAGGAGAGGATAGAGTTCATTGGCGATTCCCGTATTGAAGAGGATGCGGAAGATGCCCCCTTCCTCGATGAGCCCTGAAAGGGGAAGATTGACCAGAAAGGCTCCAAACCCGATGGGCACGAGCAACAAAGGCTCAAACCCTTTTTTGATGCCTAAATAGAGGAGGAGAAATCCCACGCCCATCATGACCGCATTGGGAAGGGCGAGGTTTCTCGCGCCCATGGCAAGACCTGAAAGGCCTATTTCAATGGCTTCCCACATTGCCCTCTCCCCTCCTCCCTTTTTCCTCCGGCTGGTAGGGAAAGAACTTCTTAAGAATATTCATGGCGAGGCTGATAATCCAGAGGCTCACCAGGGTTCCGCCCATACCGAGAATGGTCATGGTAAGCCCGTAAGTCACGTTGTCCATGGCTGAAGCTCCTAAAAGGAGAGTGGTTTAGGCACCCATCTATAGTACAAGCTCATGATCACGTCAAGGGAAAAGTTCCCCCGGATTTTCTCGAAAGCGCCTCATATTTCCCAAATCAACTTATAGAGCTCGACGAAGGCCAGGGCCGAGGAACTAACTAAGAGGGCCACGATCCAGTCAGGTAAGCCGAGGGGCACGGTGTGGAAGAGAAAGGCGAGGGAGGGGACGTACAGCACCAAGGCCATGAGCAAAACCGAGGAGAGAACCGCTAGTACCAACCATCTGTTTGAAAACCAGCCCAGCTTGAAGATGGAGTACCGAGTGGACCTGCAGTTGAAGGCGATAAACATCTCGAAGAGGATGATGGTGACGAGGACCATTGTCTGGGCCTTGGCCAATCCCTTTGCCTTCCAATACCAATAGAAAAGGGGAAATAGGCCAAGGAAAATATTCACCGCCAGACCTCCAATATACAATTTGACCTTTTCCGTAAAGACGCTCTCCTTGGGATCTCGAGGGGGAAGCTCCATGAGATCCGGTTCAGGAGGGTCTACTCCAAGGGCTAAGGCTGGCAATCCATCGGTGATGAGGTTTACCCACAGGATTTGAAGGGCAATGAGGGGAACCGGAAGCCCCAACAGCCCCGCTAAGCCGAGGATGAGAATCTCCCCCACGTTGCAGGAGAGAAGGAATACCAGGTACTTCTTGATGTTGTTGTAAATTCCCCTCCCCTCTTCGATTGCCCTCACAATGGTGGCGAAATTGTCATCGGTAAGAGTTATGTCAGCGGCTTCCTTGGTTACGTCAGTACCGGTAATGCCCATGGCTACCCCGATATCCGCCTGTTTTAGAGCCGGGGCGTCATTCACACCATCCCCCGTCATGGCCACCACCTGACCTTTATTTTGCCAGGCCCTCACAATCCTCAATTTATGCTCCGGAGAAACCCGTGCATAGACCCCAATTTCATCAACACGTCCCTCGAACTCCTCGTCACTGAGCCGATTCAATTCCACCCCGCTGATAGCCGCGGATTTCTCCCCTTGCAGTGATTCATTACCCAGTTGACCTAATTGTGCCGCCACCGCTATCGCTGTCATCTTGTTATCACCCGTGATCATGACGGGCCGAATGCCCGCATTGACACAGGTGACAATGGCATCCCTCACCTCTTCCCGCGGTGGATCGATCATCCCCATCAACCCCAAGAAGACTAGGTCCGTTTCCATAT
>CAYFXP010000234.1:0-5675 GCA_964346935.1 uncultured Syntrophobacterales bacterium | reverse complement strand
AACAGACCAGACAGCGCTGAAGTGAACGGTCCCATGGAGTCTCTCACAACTCATCCTTCCCCTTCGTCGGCCACTTCCCCTCTTTTGCTAAATGCCACCTTGAACTCGTTCACTACCCTCTCCCCCACGGCCTTACATTCCTCCGGGACCATGATGGCAGCCCACCCCTTCTGGGGGATGTAGAGGCCGTCATAGGCCGTGTCGGAGAATGTCCTTACCATTACCGGAACTCCCTCCTTCTGCAGGGCCTGAGAGAGCAAATCCGCCTCAAATTTGTTTTCCACAACGAATATCTTCACGAAATTGCCCAAGAATCTGACTCCTCCCTGCTCCCCCCGAGGGGTACCCAAAGTCCGGGGATATTGACCTCACCCGTGGAACGAAAACTAGTCTAAATGGTATATGTTTAATACTAACCCACAAGAAATTCAACCCGATAGGATTTTTCGGTTGAAACCTCGTACCGATACCCGTATAATCAAGCCTGAAATCCATCCCGCCAAATCGCATATCGAGGGGAGAAAATGCCGAGAGCCAAGGAAACCTTTGATTGGAGGATGAAGAAATTACGGACAAAAAAGGGCCTGTCTTTGAAGCAGCTGGCCAATGAGACCGGATACAGCTCCCAGTATCTCGAGAAGATTGAAAAGGGAGAGGTGATTCCCCCAGTTTCAGCCATTATTCAGATCGCAAAGGCGCTATCCGTGGAGTCGGGTGCCTTCCTTTCAGCCGAGCAACAGAGGGCTTCTGAGGAAAGGAGGAGAAAAAGCTTCCTCGTCCGGACCGAGGCCTATGCCTACCAAACCCTTACGCCAGGGGCCGAGACAAAACATTTGAAGGCATTCCTCGTGACCGTGGACCCCGGAAAAGAACACAAGGGCGTTGATTATCACCACGAAGGCGAGGAGTTCATCTACATATTGGATGGAAAAGTCGAGGTGATGGTTGGAGAGGAGCGAAATGTCCTGAAGGCGGGCCAAAGCCTCCATTTCAATTCAGCCATCAGCCACAAACTGAGGAATTTGACTGAAAAGCGCGCCAAATTCATCGCCGTACTTTACACGCCGTAACGACATGGGCCCGTAATGTGGAGGCCTTTCACCTTTTTCACGGTTGAGATGCCGATCCCTTAAGGACTTCTCGAACCTTCTCCTTTAACTCGCCTAAATCCGACGACTTAACCACGTACGCATCAGCACCCCAGCTCATGAAGTCGTCCTTGTAACTTGAATAGGCGGTATTCCAAATGATGGGGACATCCCTGTGCTCCCTTATGATCCTGCCGAGGGTCTCCATCCCATCCATCACGGGCATAACAATATCCAGAATGATCAAGTCGGGCTTGTCCCTGTCCAGGTGCTTCAAGGCCTCCCTGCCATTGGCAGCCAGCATTACCTCGTAGCCAGCTTCGGAAAATTCATCATGGTATAAAATCCGCTGGCTTTCATCGTCCTCAACTACCAATATCTTCTTCACGGGCGACTCCCCTGGTTCGAATATCCCTTTCCCTATTTGTTATCACAGAACCGATACGAAAATCAAGTCAAAACATTGTTTGGGGGATTGCCGTTTACATCCCTCTCCTTGGGTCACCAAAGGGTTGTTTTGAGGGAACCAATCCCCTATAATCACTTAATCGCTGAAACTCGATGGGGCCGACGGTGAGGAATGTGGCCGCATGAAGCACACATGCTGTCCGTTGGAACCCAAGGATTTGTCAACGGATCATAGGGGTATTACCCAATGTCATTTCGGAATCAATGCATTCTCGGATTGTTTCTGTTTGCCGTCATTGATGCCATCATCCCTATCCCTTTCGCCGAGATCATCCTTCTGTACGTGATTATCAAGAGGCCGGATTGGTTTAGGGAAATGGTCGATAGAGCCTATAGCGGGGTATAGATCGAGATTAGCCCTATATCATAGAACGAATGCCCGCCTTGGCTTTCACCTCATCCATTACCTCAACGGCGATCTCCCTGCACCGCTTCGCCCCCTTTTCCAAGGCTTCTCTTACATAGTCGATGTTGCCTTGAAGCTCCCTTACCTTGTCCCGAATCGGGGCTAAATGGGCCATCATATCTTCATAGAGCATCCTCTTGTGCTCCACACACCCTATAGCTGCCGCCCGGCAATCCCGATCTATGGCCTCCAGTTCTTCCCGCTTTCCGAATCCCGTATGGATGGTAAAGATGTTACACCGATCCGGGTTTCCCGGATCAGTCCGCCGCTTTCGGGCTTCATCGGTCACCGCCGTTCGCAGCTTCTCCCAGATCTCTTTTTCCGGTTCCGTCAATCCAACGTAGTTATTCATGCTTTTGGACATCTTCTTCTTCCCGTCAAGCCCCAAGATCCTGGGAGTCTCGGGGGGGAGGACCTGGGGCTCGGGAAAGGTCTCACCAAATCTCCTGTTGAATTTCCGGGCGATCTCCCGGGTGAGCTCCACGTGTTGAAATTGATCTTCCCCCACGGGGACGAAATGCGCCTTGTAGAGGAGAATGTCTGCCGCCTGGAGAACTGGATAATCCAAAAGCCCCATATTGATATTGTGGCGATGCTGTGTCGACTTGTCCTTGAACTGCGTCATCCGTTCCAGCTCTCCAATGGGGGTAATACAATTGAAAACCCAGGTCAACTCCGTATGTTCCGGGACATGGGATTGCACAAAAACGGAGCACCTTTCCGGATCCAATCCACAACTGATGTTGATAATGGCCGTCTCCAGGATTCGATCCTGCATCGAATAGGGATCAAAGTCGATGGTAATGGCGTGGTAATCAACGATACAATAAATACAGTCATAATCATCGATCAAGGAGACCCAGTTCTGGATAGCCCCGAGATAGTTCCCAATGTGGATTTCACCCGTTGGCTGAATCCCGCTAAAAATCCTCTTCATCCCGTTCTCCCTAATACTTAACGGATTCCAGCACGTCATCCTCATACATCTTCTCAAACTTCAACTTGTGTTTGGCTTCCTCTTGGGCCAACATCTGGAATAGTTTCTTCAGCTCAGGATCCTCGCATCGCTCAGCCGATCGGAGGTAGAAGGCGTGGGATTTCTCCTCGCTCTTCATCGCATACCGGAGGATGTCAGGGTAATCCATATCCCTGCTATATGGGACGTCTTCCAGATACTCACTGATTTTCAAATCGGACACTTCTCTCACTTGGTAACTCTTCAGCTTCGCCACATCCAATTCTTCCAGCATCTTCTTGTGCCCCAGTTCTTCCTCCGCAAGCTCTGTGAACATCTTATCACTGCCCGGCTTTGCCCGCTCGCTTGCCATTTGATAGAAGGTGGCGGCATCTGCCTCTTTTCTGATAGCCTCCCTCACAATATCCTCAAAAGTATCCACCCTCATGTCCGCTCCTTCTCTCCGAATTAGCTCAAAAGGAATCACCCATAGCGGGATAGGGCCGTGTTCCCCGGTTCTCATCATGTCCGTCCGGCTGCACTTCTCGGACCACTCGGTTTCCACCCTCGTGGCCTCGGGCTAAGGCAATATGAAGACCAGGTCCCCTCGCTCAACGTATGGAAAGAACTCCTCTATATCAGGGTTGAAGAGCGATATGCAACCGTCCGTCCAATCGACCCTGGAACGATTGAGGGCCTCGGAATGGGTTCCGTGAATCCCGATATCCCCTCCCACCCCAACGCAGCCGTCCCCATTCAAGGGGATTAACCCCTCGGCACACGCCTTTCTGTGCCTTTTCATGTCGTCCCAGGTTGGGTAATTGAGCACTATAAACCTCGACCACTTCTCATGCACCGACTTCGACACAACTCGGAACACCCCCTCGGGCGTGCAGCAATCGCCCTCGTAGAGCTTCTGTTCATGGGGATTTTTCCCGAAAACCACGGGATACGCCTTCACGAACTTACCCTCGAGATAGAAGAAAAGCTTCCGCTTCGCCTTCACGATGACGATGCTGG
Source organism: uncultured Syntrophobacterales bacterium (assembly GCA_964346935.1). GTDB lineage: Bacteria > Desulfobacterota > BSN033 > WVXP01. The sequence goes on along the minus strand of CAYFXP010000234.1, from coordinate 1,738 downwards.
CCCGACAGGGACTAATCCCCTTCTCCTCACAGATCTCATCAATGGATCTAGTGTAAGCATCGGGTGGGGTAAGGGCCACGAGGAGGAAAAACAGTACGATGAAGAACATCCTAAAATCCCTCTTCAATCTGCCTTCTCTCTTCCTCCTGCCTCTCCTTAGTGTATTCCTTTATCTCCTTTTCCCTCTGGAAGAGCTCGACCGTATCCACCGCCGCATATTTTATCTGGCCATCTTCCTCGTAGTAATAGCCTTCCTTCCCCAAATCGCGGACTACCTTCCTTTTCTTATAATTTAGAGTCTCCTTGGTGTAATAGAGGAAAGGCCTCCTCCGAAGGGTTTTTAAGATCTGCTTCTGGGAGACGATCGAGTTTCCGCTTCGCGAAAGGCTTATCTTCAAAAGGTCGTTATCCTTTTCTGTTTCATCGGAGAGGGAAAGGAGATCGGTCGACCTGGTGATTTCAATTCTCCTGGTGAGCCGAAAATCATCCTGGTTCTTGTTGAAGGCCTCCCAAAGAGTTTCCAATTGTGCCTCAAGCCTCTCCATTTCCTTGATGGACTGGAAGACCCCCCAGTCGACGATGAGCCTCTTTCCATGGGCATCGAACTTCTTTTCGTACTCCCCCTTCGTCAATCCCCAAAGGGATATGGTGGGGAAAAGGATCATGAAAACGAGGAGAAGAATATGAAGCTTTTTCATCTCAAGGCCTTTGTGCTAAAACTATACCATAAATTCCCAACCCAGGGTGATATCTCATAGGAAAGTTCAACCGGGGAATTGGAACGGGAAACCCCTCGATCATAGTACCCCTCATCCTTGATAATCAAATAAAGAGAGTTCTGGCTGCTGACTGATCGGCTCACTCACATTTCCTTGTTCTCTTCCTTTAACGCCCTTTCGAGCCGGCGGACCTCCTGCTCAATTCCCTCCTTCTCATCGCAGTACTGCAATGCCTTCCTGAAGTGGAACAAGGCGTTTTTGACCGCCCCCCTTTTGTCGAAGTACGTGCCGAAATTCCGGTGAGAGCTGCAGCGATCAGCCATTTTGCCATAAACCATTGCCAAGCTGTAGTACAGGTCAACCAAATCTGGATTAATCTCCTTTGCCCTTAAATACGATTTGAGCGAGGCTTCCAAATCACCCTTCTCCTGAAAGGCCCGTCCCATGTAATAGAGACTGAGAATGTCTTTAGGATGGATAACCAATGATTCCCGTAGCACGGAAACCGCATCATCCAGCCTTCCGTTCAAGAAATAGCAAATACCCAACTCCCGCAGTACCCCCCCATCCCGGGGAGACAAATGCCTGGCCCGCTCAAGCTCCCCGATGGCGAGATCTATCCTCCCCATCTTCTTGTGGGCCAGGGCGAGGCCGAAGAGGGCATCCAAATCGGTAGGCTTCCCCTTCAGGATGGATTGAAAATGCGTTATGGCAGATCGGGCTTGTCGTTCTTCCACGAAAAGCTTCGTCTGGACTCGTTTCAGGCCTCTTCCATTCCCCCTAGGGCCCGCTGCAGGAGAATCCCGTAGTCTCTCCATGAGATAGCTGATTCGGTCCTCGATGCCCGGATGAGTCGAAAGGTAAATCGGAGGTGTTCCAGGGGAAATCAGGCTCATCCGATGCAATTTCCTCAAAAATGACACCATTCCTCGAGCATCATAGCCCGCCTGGGTGACGTATTGAAAGCCCAGTTGATCCGCCTCCATTTCGTCCTGGCGGCTATATTTCAATGCCAGGGC
>CAYFXP010000233.1:0-8390 GCA_964346935.1 uncultured Syntrophobacterales bacterium | reverse complement strand
CACAAGGTGTAGCCGAACTTCCTCCCTTCCGAGGCCAGCCAGCAGGTCACGATGAGCAAGGCTATGGCAGCCAGCGTCTGGTTGAAAGCTCCTCCAAGCATCCAGATCGAGGCCAAGACTCCGGTGAAGCAGAAGACCGCGCAGATGGCGATGGTGAAAAGGGTACAGAAGTGGACATTCTTGAAAATCGGCCATGCCTCTCCCAGCACATCAGCCCCGTAAAGGCGCATGAACCGAACGCCCAGATGGATCAGGGTCAGGCCGATGACCGCGAACATAACCCTGGCGAAGGTCAAGGCAGTCCCCTCGGGGATGCCAATGTGGCCGAGAAAGTTGGTCATTCCGGCGGCGAAAACAAACCCGGGGCCTTTATTAAAGGCTGCCGCATAGCCCTCGAAGCTGCCGAAAGCCGAGACCGCGATGATCAGGGCTATCATTCCCGTGATCATTTCCAGAAGCATGGAGCCGCCGGCCACCGGAAGTGTATCCGTCTCCTTTTCTATCATGCGAGCTGTTCCCGAACTGCTCACCAGGGAATGCCAGCCGGAGACCGCGCCGCACATAAGGGTTACGAACATTAATGGCCAGAGGGGTCTCCCGGCCCAAACGAAACCCGTGTATGCCGGAAAGTCGCCGAAGGATGGGTTCCAGAAGAGCATCCCCAGCGCTGTAGCACACAAGCCGATAAAGACCACCCAGAAGCCCAGGTAGTTGATGGGCTGTGCCCAGCGCCATATGGGCAGGGTAGCTCCGAAGTAGCAGAAGAGCAGCACGACTAAGGTCCATATGAATTTTGACTGGGTGATCGTCCCGAAGAGAACGGGAGATTTTTCACCCCCACCGATCCACGTGAAAAGGCTCTGAACCGCCCCCAGCCTGGTAAAGAAGAGGACACCGATGAAGGTCACGATCACGGTGATCAGGGTAGTGGTAATGATGCTCTGCTTCCACCTATAGATCATCTGGCCGGCCAGAATTCCCATTACAACCCAGATGATAATCCCCAATGGAACGTCAGGGTTGGACATGACGCCAGAGATGGCGATAGCGAACGCCCCGAAGCCGAACATCAGGTTGAAGTAAATGAAAACGCTGACCAAGGTCCTGCCCCGAGGTGAGATCAGGGTATAGCTCATTCCCCCCAGGCTCATCCCCTCCTTCCTAATGGAAACTTGGGCGGCCGAGTAATCATGAATCCACCCTAAGAATGCCACGCCAAGGAGAAGGTACAGGAAGGCCGGGACCCATCCCCAGTGAACGGCGATGATTGCCCCGATAACCGGGCCCAGTCCGCAAATGGATTTAAACTGGAAGCCGAAGAGGATGTTCTTGTGGGTAGGCATGAAATCCACGCCGTCCATGTACATCGTGGCTGGTGTGGCTTTGCTCGGGTCGGACTGAACGATTTTCCTATCGATGTAGCGGCCGTAGATTCTGTAAATAACGACCGCCCATACGATAGCTATGATCAGTGCTAGAATCGAATACATTCTTTATCCCCCCTAATCTAAAGGATGGAAAACTAAGTGAACCCTTTATCCTACCAACACCGAATAAAACCCGCTTCCCATTACCAGCTCTCGCCCCTCAGCCTCACCTCCTTTCCTTACATTTATGTTCTCCCTCTCACCTCCTTCCTTCTCGAATTAACGCCTTTTAGACAATAAATTGCTGTTCTGGTATTTCGGGATAACACAAATCCCGAACAGTGTCAAGCAAAAAATCATAAAAGCGGGCACCTGTTACAGCATATAAACTGCTTTCGCTATTGAGGGCATTTTGAAGCTATGTTAGAGACCAGCTTGATGTAGATGTAAGTTGTATTTAAAATCCAATATATTCTCTTCTTCACACAAGGGGCAGATGTCCCTAAAGATCAAGGACATCCCGGCAATTGCGATGAGTCCGGTATTGCTATATAATGGAAATTCATCTAGTAGCAGATATGTTTACCTATTGGAAATCGTCCACGGTTGCAGCTCTTGGAAACTCGCCATGCAACTTACCCACTGTTTACTGATAATGGGAGGTAGGTAGGTGCAAGCGGCGCCAGATATTCTTCATGCCGGCTGGGTTATCTTGTACTTTGTATATGGACAGATTTTCCTTATTATGGGCCTGGTGACCGGGCTAAAGTGGCGGCAACGAAGCCGCCTTGAACTGGCCAAATCCTTGCCATGGTTTACGGGGTTTGGTATCACTATTGGGCTGTATCAGTGGGGTTACATCTTCATTCCGTTACAGGCTTTGTATCAACCCACTCAGGCTGTGATGGAAATGTACTTAATTCAACTACTCCTTCTCTATTTGGCCTACTTCTTCCTTTTCCAGTTCGGGATAGAGCTAACCCTACCTGTTCTTCCGCGTTACCCTTGGTTACGGATGGTACCCGTAACCATCTTTCTGTCGGGGATCACGGTGTTCCTCATTGCAACTTCAGCACGCCTCCCTTCTGGAACCTCCATTGATACATGGGATGCATGGGGACGGTATGTGCTGGCCTTTCCCGGCTCCGTCCTGGCCTCCCTGGGGCTTCTCCGTCAGGGGCGTAAAGTACAGGAGATGGATCTACCTCGTATCAGTGCTTACCTACGGGGAGCGGCCATTGCTCTTCTATTCTACGGTCTGGCAGGCGGGCTCATCGTGCCCAAAGGCGCTTTTTTCCCCGCCTCCTGGTTTAATTATGCGGTTGTTTTGGAGACAGTGGGTATCCCAGTGCAGGTGTTCCGCTTTATCTGCGGGCTGGCTATCCTCTGCTTCATGGCGCCTTCCCTTGAAGTGTTTCGTATCGAAACTGAACGCCTCATCGAAGAGATGGAACAAGCTCGTCTGCTTGCTGCCGACCGAGAGCGAATTGGAAGGGATCTGCATGACGGGATTATCCAGTCCATCTACGCTGCCGGATTGGGGCTGGAGGAGGCTCTAAACCTGATGCCTAAGACTGCTTCCCAGGCTCATGAGAAGATCCGTGCCACGATGGAGAGGTTGAATCATTGCATCCAAGACATCCGCAACTACATCTTCGACCTGCGAGGGGCGCAAAGGCCACGGGAGTTCGGTCAAGTGCTTGAGGACATGATATATAATTTGCGCCTGGATACTTTGTTAGAGGTCGAGCTACAGGTAAACGGCAAACGAGCACCGAGCCTAAGCGGAGAACAAATAGCTCACCTAACGCAGATTACCCGCGAAGCCCTGAGCAATGTGGTTCGGCATGCCAAGGCCCGTCATGTTAAAGTCACCTTAGATCACGAGGAGGACTTTGTGTGCCTGACCGTAGCTGATGACGGGGTGGGGATGTGGAGGCTTCCGGGAGGAATGGCCCACATGGAAAAGCAGGGGCTGCTTTCCATGAAAGAACGGACGGCGCTTATGGGAGGAGGATTTTCCCTGGAGAGCGCGCCCGGCCAAGGGACAAAGGTGAAGATATCGGTGCCCCGCAGACAATGAGGGGGGACAATGACCAGAAAACTGCGGATTTTAGTAGTGGACGATCATGAGGTAGTGCGAATGGGTCTTCGATCCCTTATTGAGCGACAACCTCTCATGGAGATAGTGGGTGAGGCCGGTACTGCCAAAAACGCTGTGCAAAAAGCAGAACATCTGACTCCAGACGTAGTGGTGCTAGATTTGCGTCTGCCAGACACAAGTGGCATTGAGGCCTGCCGGGAGATCAAGGCCCGGGTGCCGGGTTCTAAGGTCATTGTACTCACTTCATTTCCCGATGATGAGCTTCTCTTCGATGCCATTATCGCCGGGGCCGATGGCTATATCCTTAAGCAGGTCGGCTCCGATGATCTGATTCGGGGCCTGGAGCAGGTGGGACAGGGTCAGAGCCTGCTCGACCCCGCCCTCACCAAAAAGGTCTTTGCCAAGATGCGGGAGGCCAGGCGCCATGAACGGACAACTGCCTTTGCCGAGCTGACAGAACGAGAGATGCAGATTTTGGCCCAAGTGGCCGAGGGGCAGACAAACCAAGAAATAGCCAGCGTTTTGTCACTCAGCGAAAAGACGGTGCGCAATCATGTCAGTAATATCCTGAGCAAGCTATATCTGACTTCTCGGGCCCAGGCTGCAGCCTACGCAACCCGCCACCGTATCAAAGATTACCTGTGAGAATTTAAGGTCGCGGAAATAACCTGTAGACAAATGGCAGGAGTGTTATCCATATCTCCGGATAATAGTTAGCAAGGAAATTAGTCAGGAAGTCTTAGGCTATTGAATCCCTGGTTAAGCACCCTAAGAATAACCGGGTTGACATCTTGGTACAAAAATAGATTTATTTATAATTTTTGCATGAGTAAAAATTGAGGAGTAAGTAGATGCTTCGAAAGACGGGTCGTCATGCTTTATTGGAGATGTTAATCGCCCATGGGGTGGAGTATGTGTTCGGCAACCCCGGGACCACGGAGCTTCCCCTTATAGATGGCCTACAGGACTCTCCACAGTTGAAGTATGTCCTGGCCCTCCAGGAGGCTTCTGCAGTTGCCATGGCTGATGGGTATGCAAGGGCTTCTGGCAAACCCAGCTTTGTGAACGTCCACATCGCGGGGGGGTTAGCAAACAGCATCTCCATGTTTTACAATGCTTTCAGGGGCGGCACACCCCTGATATTGACGGCGGGTCAATCGGACACCCGAATGCTCGTTGAGGAGCCCATCCTTTCGGGAAACCTTGTGGAAATGTGCCGCCAGTATAGCAAGTGGAGCGGGGAAGTGCGCCACGCGACGGATGTGCCCGTAGCCATGAGGCGAGCTTTCCGCACGGTTTCCACACCCCCAACCGGCCCGGTCTTTCTTTCACTGCCGTGGAACGTCCTTGACGAGGAGGCGGAACTGGATTTGACGCCCGCCTCGCCAGTGTACTGCAGATTGCACCCGGATGGGGTAGCCGTGGAGCGGGCAGCCCATCTGCTGGCCAAGGGAGAAAATCCGTTGATGATCGTAGGGGACCGGATAGCCCAGGCCGGTGCGGTCGAGGAGGCCGTAAGGGTGGCCGAGATTGTGGGTGCGCGCGTGGCCGCCATCGCCTGGATCTCATCAGAGGTCAACTTTCCAAGCGACCACCCACAATTCTGGGAATTCATAAGCCTGAACTCCCCCGACACACGAGAGGCCCTGGGCCAACACGATGTCATACTCGCCGTGGGATGCAATGTCTTCACCCAATTCCTGTATGTGCCTCAAATGCTAACAGGGAAGAGCAAGATCGTCCACCTGGACGTAAGCGCCTGGGAGATCGAGAAGAACTACCCGGTAGAGATCGGTGTCTGGGGGGACGTAAAAACGGGCCTGGAGGACCTCCATAACGCCCTTGGACAGCTGATGTCCGGAGCGGAAAGGGAGGCGGCCAGGGTACGAGCATCGAATCTGGCGGAAGCCAAAGCCCAGCAGCGGGAGGCCTTCCAGGAGCAGGTCCGTCAGGTGTGGAAGCGGGAGCCCATGGACCCAGTGCGCCTTTTCGTGGAGATGAGGGAGGTGCTGCCCCAGGATACTATCATCGTCAATGAATCCGGCACTGCTACGGTTCCGCTGTATAGATCAATTACGCTTAAAGAGCCAGGGAGCTTCTTCAGTTTACGGGGAGGCTGTCTGGGCTGGGCCGTCGGCGGCGCCGTGGGCGTCAAGCTGGCTAGGCCCGACCGGCCAGTGGTGGCTTTTATCGGGGATGGCTCGGCTATGTACGGCATCCAGGGCCTCTGGACGGCTTCTTCCTGTGACCTGCCGGTCACCTATGTCATCTGCAACAACCACAGCTACCGAATCCTGAAATATTTCTTGGTTAATTACTATTATCCCAGCCTGGGCCTCAGGGACCGCAAAAGCGAATACATCGGGATGAACTTCTTCAAACACCCCCTGGATTTTGCTGGAGTGGCAGAGGGGTACGGGGTACAGGGTTTCAGGGTGGATCGGCCGGATGAATTGAAGCCGACACTGGAGAAAGCACTAAGCCTGGGCAAGCCTGCCCTCGTGGATGTCCACACCCATCCAGGTTACTTCTAGGGTGGGCTTTTCTCCTATTAAGTCGTTTCTGCGGAAGGGGAGTTTCTTTCACTATTTCCTGTTACCTTTAAGGAGGCGGATATGTTCTACGAGGTTAAGGTTCCTGAACCGACGCCGGGGCGCAAACAGATTTCAGCCATGGTGGTCTTGAACCCCGCCGAATCCAGGCGGCTTTTGGCGAAGACCACGGTGGCGCTGCCCGAGGTACAGAATGCCTGGAAGAACGGGATGATTATCATCGCCAGGGGCATCACCAATGCCTTTGTTACCGAGGAATTATTCGACATCACGGTTGAGCCCAAGGCTGGGCAGACCGTTGGCATAGTCTGCGGCGGGATCACCAATGGCAATTCGGGCGAGCCGCCCAGCACGTGGCACGTCGTACGGAGGGGGAAGGTAGTGGAGGACGCTGATTCTAACGTTGAGATACTGAACTTCAACGCAGGCGATGTCTTCATTAAGGGTGCCAACGCCATAGACAACAACGGTAATGCCGGCATCTACGTCTCTTCGGTGAAGGCAGGCACCATCGGCATGGCATGGCCCATACTGACACCAAGAGGGTGTCATCTCATTATGCCGGTGAGCCTGGAGAAGCTGGTTCCCTCCGTCATTGAGGCCGCCAAACACACCGGTATCTACCACTACAAATACAGCACGGGCCTACCGACCAAGCTCGTCCCGGTCCCCCTGGGCAAGGTAATAACCGAGATTCAAGCCTTCGCCTTTTTGGCAGGCGTTAGGGCTTACCACGTGGGCTCCGGGGGCGTTGGGGGCTCCGAAGGGTCCGTACACCTCTCCCTGGAGGGGGATGAAGATCGGGTGGAGAAGGCCTTCGAGCTGGCTAAGTCCGTTAAAGGTGAGCCACCGGTGACCTTACCTGATACGTTCTTCGTAAGCTCCCCGGGGGACTACGATTACGACGCCTTGGCTCAGCTCGCGACGCTCAAGGGCCTCTAATCAATTGGTTGGGAGGAGGAAAGGGAGACCCCGTACTATGGCGGTAGTATCCATCGTTGGTGTTCACCATGAGGATGTGGAAGGTGCTGTCAGGGAAGCCGTTTCCCTGGCTGACGGCTTCGAAAGCGTGGCGTGGGAAGGCGCAAGGGTTCTGTTGAAACCCAATGTGGCGCTTCCTGCGGAAAGGGGCACGGGAATTGTAACCGATGCATGGGTCGTAGAAGCCGTCACGAAACTTGTTTTAGAGAGAGATCCGAAGAGGGTCGTAATTGGCGAGGGCTCCAGTGTGGGATATGATCTTCCGATACGCTTGGACTCCATCCACTGCATGGAAGCGGCTGCGGTTGCGGAGGTCGCTCGGAAACTCGGTGTTGAGCTCGTTGACCTAAATCAGGATGAGCGAGTCGAGGTAAGGGCCCCCGATGCTTTTGTTATGGATAGATTTGCTATTGCCAAGACAGCTGCCGAGGCGGACGTCATTATCTCCCTGCCCGTTATCAAAACGCATATTCGGACGAGAAGCACCTGTGGGCTCAAGAACATGAAAGGGGTCCTGCCCGGGGACGAGAAGAAGCGCACTCACAAGTTGGGGCTAGATAGGGGAATCGTTGATCTAAACCGCGTGACAAAGCCAATATTCACCGTAGTCGATGGAATTATTGGGGTCCAGGGCGCATGGGGCTCACAGTCCGAGGAGGTTAATAGGGTTCCCTTGGGTCTGATTATCGCTGGGAGTGACGTTGTGGCGGTTGATGCAGTCAGTGCAACCATTGCGGGATTTGATGTCGGGGAGATTTTGCACATACAAGGCGCAGCCGAAGCAAATCTCGGGGTTTGCGACATGGGCCTCATAGAAGTGCGTGGGGAAAGGATAGGTTCCGTTCGACACCCATTTATTCCATTTCTGGAAGGGGCAAAACATCTGTATGGAGGTGCAAACATCATTGAAAAGGATACCTGCACCGGTTGTGTGGGAGAAAGCGTGAGCACATTTATCTATCTGAATAAGGCGGGTTTTCATGACAAATTAAAGGAGCTGACAATAATCATGGGAACACCCGACGAGATCCCCCCCTTAGGGGGAAAACCTGTTATCATTGGTCGCTGTGCCAAGGAGTATCGGCATTTGGGCGTTTTTGTCCCGGGTTGTCCACCCCACGGAATGAAGATCAACGATGCGGTGTGTCAGGCGTTAGGGGTAGATAAGAAAACCGTGCAATGTGCCATTTTGGAACTACACAAGTCCAGTGCCTAAAATTGTTCTGGCCGGGCCTTGCCAGAAGGGATTGGAACTATTCAGCCCCCCGTTGTCCTCAGTATATTTAGAATCCCCAGGCGATATTTCAATTATGTCCACCGCAACTCTTGTGAGGACGAATTAAGTAGATGTGTTAGGAACACCCGACGGAGGAAAGGTCATGCAGA
>CAYFXP010000232.1:0-2033 GCA_964346935.1 uncultured Syntrophobacterales bacterium | reverse complement strand
CCCCATCCCCTCGTCCTATCGACCGGGCACTGGGGGAATATACGTTGGCAATCTCTCCTTTTTTCCGATGTATTTCGCCTCCCTTTTCGCCTCATCCAGGGTTCTATAATGGCCAATCCTCACTTGATACATCCTCCCCATGCCCGAGATGACCTGGGTTGTGACATGGGCTGGATAACCCTTTCCCCTGAGGTATTTAGTCAAATCCTCTGCTTGCTCCTTATGGGCAAAGGAGCCCACCTGGATGGTAAAGGGAGCTTCAGTTGAGTGCGTCCTTTCGGATAATCTGGCCTCACCTTTCTTGGCGGTGCGGGTCTCCCCTGAAATCCCTTCCTTGGTTTGCCTTTCAGGAGGTGGTCCTTTCTTCAAGAGCTTTTCATAGAAGGTTAGAGATAGATCATCGCCTTGAACACCCTCCGCTTTGGAGGAGGATTCCCCCGCTTCCCTGCTATCCCCTTCCGATCTCTCTGCCCTTTTCCGACCCCGGGTTTCCACTCCCGCAGTCGATTCCAATGCCTCCTTCGTCTCCGACTCCACCGCCTTTCGGCTTGATTCGAACTTATGTCCCAGCCATAGACCAATGAGGAAAACGATAGCATAGCTCAAAAGTACGCGCCCCCACCTCCTTCGAGTGACGCGACTTTTTTGCCTATTCACTTCCCTATGATCCCCTGTTATTGTCCATCCCGAGGTTTACATCTTTTCGGGAGCCGATACCCCGAGTATATTGAGGGCGCTCTTGATGACTTCTCTTGTCGCCCCAACCAAAAGCAGGCGAGCCTTGCTTAGCTCCCCCTCGGACGAAATCACCCGGTGTTTATTGTAATAGCTATGAAACAAGCTGCATAGCTCCATCAGGTAGAAGGGAATTCGGTGCGGCTCGAGAGCGAAGGCACTTGCCTCGAGGACCTCGGGATACGCGGCAAGGTGTTTGAGGAGGTCCAATTCATCGGGAAGGGCGAGCAGATGAACATCGACATCCTCGAACCGTGGCAAAACGATGCCCTTGTTCAGGGCCTCCCTAAAAATACTGCTTATCCGGGCATGTGCATATTGGACATAGTAGACCGGATTCTCGGAACTCTGTCGCTTGGCCAGCTCTAAGTCGAAATCCAGCTGGCTATCGGGTCGCCTCATGAGGAAGAAAAACCGTGCAGCATCCCGGCCAACCTCCTCCACTACGTTCCGCAACGTGGTGAATTCTCCCGCTCGAGTTGACATGGCGATAGGCTTTCCACCTCGCATAAGGCTCACCAACTGCACGAGGACTATTTTCAAAACGGCCTCGTCCTTGCCCATTGCCGACAGGGCGGCTTTCATTCGAGGAACATATCCATGGTGGTCGGCACCCCAGACGTTGATCAACACCTCGAACCCCCGATCCAGTTTATCCTTATGGTAGGCAACATCAGACGCGAAATAGGTGGTCTCGCCACTGGCCTTTACCAGAACGCGGTCCTTTTCATCTCCATATTGGGCGGTCTTTAGCCATAATGCCCCATCCCTTTCGTAAGCGAGGCCCCTTCTTTTTAAATCCTCAATAGCCCTCGGGACTTTCTTCTTCCGATAGAGTTCCTTCTCGCTAAACCAGCCATCAAAATGAACTCCGAATTGATCCAAATCGCCTCTGATTCCCTGCAGAATATCATCGGCACCAAAAGAGGCCAACGACTGGATCGACTGCTCCTGGGAACAATGGATATATTCCTCCCCCCTCTCCTCGATTGCCTTTCTGGCGATCTCCGCTACGTAACCCCCTTGGTAGCAATAGTCGGGAAATTCGACATCCTTGCCGAGCGCACGAAGGTAGCGCAGGTAAACTGACTGACCCAGGGTATTCATCTGGCTTCCCACGTCGTTAATATAGTATTCCTTGAAGGTGCGATAACCACATGCATCGAGAATGCTCGCCAGGGCATCACCGATCGCAGCACCCCTCCCGTGTCCCACGTGCAAAGGCCCCGTTGGATTAGCACTGATGAACTCGACCTGAACCCGCCTGCCGTTCCCAATTCTCCCCTTGCCGAAGTCCT
>CAYFXP010000231.1:0-7765 GCA_964346935.1 uncultured Syntrophobacterales bacterium | reverse complement strand
CGCGATGGATTTACCCTTGGATTTTTCCCCGTTCTGGCTGTAGTTCTTCTCCTTATTTTTTCCCTTGCTCTCATTGTTGATCCTCATCGCAAGGAGAGTACTGGAGATCTCAAGGCCTTTGCCCTTAAGCCATTTCTCGGAGGAGTGGTAATAGTAGTAGCTACCTGGCTTTACTTTACCCTTATGAGAAGAATAGGATTCCTAATCACAACCCCTATCTACCTCCTGTTTTTCATTTACTTCCTGGGTTTGAGGCTTTGGCTCGCATGTGCAGTATCTGCGGTAGTAATGACGGTCGTAGTTTACGGGGCCTTTACTGCTATCGGCATCAGGCTACCTCCAGGCATCCTGGAGGGCATACTGCCCTTTTAGCTGAGGGGGAAGATGTTTCAGCCAGAAGCTATACTGGAGGCATTTCGGCTTTTTTTTACCCTTGAAGTCTTTTACTGGATGGCTATAGGGGTTGTGGCGGGAGTAGGTGTGGGGGCCATACCCGGTTTGAGCGCAGCCACAGCTATCGCCATAATGCTGCCCTTCACGTTTACGATGCAGGTTGCTCCAGCATTGGGCCTCCTGATCGGACTGTATAAGGGTTCCGTTTTTGGGGGTTCTATTTCCGCCATAAGCTTTGCTACCCCGGGAACTTCCGAGGCCGCTGCTACTGTCTATGACGGATATAAGTTGATGAAGAAGGGTCAGGGGCGCAAGGCTGTAGAGATGGCCTTATATTCCTCTGTGAGCGCGGATACCGCAAGCGACCTGGTTACTATTTTCGTTGCACCATCTCTTGCTATGGTAGCGCTCAAATTTGGGCCTGCCGAACGATTTTGGCTTGTAGTTCTTGCCTTTACCCTCATTGGATCCCTGAGCGGCAGACACCTCGCCAAGGGATTGATAAGTGCCAGCCTAGGGATTTTCCTGGCCACCATTGGCCCTGATCCTGTAAGTGCCGTGCCTCGAATGACCTTGGGCGTATGGTGGCTGTCGGGCGGCATCCCCTTCATTCCCTTTATGATCGGCCTATTTGCCATGGCAGCGATGCTGAAGGAGGGTATCAAGCTTTTAGGGGAAGCTGAAGTAGTAGAAAAGGTGAAGGCAAGCATCGTGGATGGTCTTTTGAGGAGCGGCGCTGGTTTAACGCTCAGAGAGTACGTGCGTTGTTGGAAGGAAATGCTCATCGGTTTTTCTCTGGGTTCCTTTGTTGGGTTTCTACCGGGATTGGGCTCTACAGTAGGGGCCTTTCTCTCTTATGGTGTAGCTAAGCAGGTATCCCCTGAGAAAAAGATGGGGGAAGGGGTCCTGGAAGGGGTAGCCGCTGCTGAGGCTGGCAACAACGCTACTGTGGGTCCCACCCTCATTCCCCTTCTTGCCTTTGGAATTCCCGGGAGTATCTCAGCAGCCATGATAGGAGCGGCATTAATGCTTCAGGGAGCCACTCCCTCCCCCAGGATGTTCAAGTTGTATCCCGAGATCGTATACGCCCTTTTTATGGTCTTGCTCGTTGCCAATGTATTCAATTTAGGAATAGGCCGAATATTCGGCAGGTTCTACGCAAGGCTGGGCCTTCTGCCCAAGCCGCTTTTGGTTCCCCTGGTCTTTATGATGGCCACTATCGGCGCCTTTGCCCATAGGGGGAACCCTTACGATGTGGTGCTTGCCCTCATCTTTGGCCTGATGGGTTATATGATGGGTGTGTTGGAAATCCCCACTGCCCCTGTAGTAATCAGTTTCTTGATTACTCCCATGATGGAGGCCAATCTACGCAGGGCCCTCATTATCAGCCGTGGAGAGTGGATTCAGGCCTTGTTTGGCAGCCCCCTTTCCATAGGGCTGGCAGTGGCGACGGTGGTGTTGACATATATGGCCCTTCAGTTGAAAGCGGCCGAGAAGATAACCCGGGGTAGGGGAGAACAATCAGAAGAAAGCCTCCAGTAAGATGGCAGGCTCGCTCAGCCTGGACCGCCTGATATGAAGCTCACTATCCCCCCTAAAAGCCTCTTGCCGTTCAATGAAATAAGTACTAATAGTTGACGAATCGTTTCTCGAGTTCTATGATGTATGCCAAGTCCGTAATTTGGTTTCTTCCCTCAAAGCTTACCAGCCGATCCTCAAAGCTTTGAGTGTCCTTGTATTTATATAAGTGACCGGCTAGCTCTTGTAGGGTTTTTGCAACAGCCCGTATGCTGCTCGTTGGATAGAGAATAATCTTAAAGCCCATTTCTTCCAGCTGTTCAAACGGTAACGTTGGAGTTTTGCCCCCTTCTACCATATTCACTAGCAGAGAAATGTTAGAAAGCCTTCTCGAAATAGTGCTTAGTTCTTCAACCGATTCAGGTGACTCGATAAAAACCATATCAGCTCCCATTTGGGCATAGAGACGAGCCCGTCCCAATGCCTCCTCCAGACCTTTTACTGAACGAGCGTCGGTTCTTGCAATTAACAAAAAATCGTTGTCTTCCCTTGCATAAATAGCCGCCTCGATCTTCTTGATCATTTCCTCGGGAGGAATAATCTGCTTGCCTTCAAAGTGACCACACTTTTTCGGAGCGACTTGGTCCTCTATGTGAATTCCGGCAACCCCTGCGCGTTCGTATTCCTTGACTGTTCTCATAATGTTAATCGGATTGCCATAGCCGTTATCAGCATCGCAAATCAAAGGGAGATCGACGGCATTAACAATATTACGAGCTTGATTTACCATCTCCGTCATGGTCAAAAGACCGACATCTGGCATTCCGGTGAGGCTGGCGGTTACGCCTGAGCCAGTCATGTAGAGGACTTTGAACCCCGCCTGCTTTAGAACCTTACCGCTGAAGGCATCGTAAGCCCCCGGAACCAGAACTGTCCTCTCCCGGGCAAGAATTCTTCTGAGCAATGTCGTGTGCTTCATTTCCATCCCCCTACTTTCAACCCGTCAATACAAATCCCTTGTTCTTGGCCACATGGGAAACTAACCCTCCACAAGGCAGCTGTGGACCGGTCCGAGGCCCAAACCCACGGGTGAGATGTGCTTTTGCATTGGGGAAATCGGTTATCAGGAATGATCAGGTCAGCTGATCCTCGGGGAAATCCTCGTTTTCGGGTTGCCAGCCAGAGCTGTCCTGTGGTTCTTGTTCCCTTTGCGAATAAATGTCCTTGAGCGCCTCCGTGTCGAGTTTCACCAACGCGTCGAGGACCGATCCGTATTTACCCTCATCGAGCTCCTGAATCCTCCGTTGAAGGTTTTGGGAGGGAGGCAGCACGTACTTGCCGTAGATTCTCCGGGCGAGCAGGGCGATCTGATGCTGAGAAAGCTCAGCGGGACATTTGGAGGCACACGTTCCACACATGATGCATTCGAAGGAGAGCTCAGCTACCTCCCTGACATCTCCCCTCATGGCCGCGGCAATGTACGACATCACATCGATCTCCTGAGGACAGACCCGGGTACACGTATTGCACTGGAGGCATCTTAACAACTCGGGGTAAACCTTGACCAGGACGGAATCATCTCCATGCAAGGCTTCAAGGTCGTAGTCTTCCTTGTGGGAAGGAACGAATTGAATCTGGGTAAGCTGCATCTCCGGTTCGATCACCGTCTGGCAGGCAAGGGCGATTTTCAGCTTATAATTCCCGGGGGTCCGATATTCGGTCACGCAGGCGCCGCAGATCCCCCCCCTGCAACCACAGTTTCTCACGAACTGGTAGCCCACATACTCCATTGCCTTCTGAATCGTGAGGTTCTCCGGAACTTCGTACCGCTTCCCGAAGATGTAAATCGGTACGAGTCGGTTTTTTTCCTTAAGGCCTTTTTCCGAAGTCTTCAATTTCCTCCTCATGACGGCCAACCTATTGGTGAACTCGAGTGAGGGCCCGCTCAAAGCGGTAATCCGGCAAGATCAAAGGGGCCTTCAGCTTTTTCCCAGTGCCGAGCTTTTTCAGAGCATCGTGGTATTCCTTCACATGTTGAAGGGTGAGCTTCCGCGTATTTATCTCCTTGGATCTCAGAGCAGCCGTGACCCCAGCCCTTCTCCCGAATACGAAGATATCGAGGAGGGAATTTCCTCCCAAGCGGTTTCGCCCGTGTACGCCCCCTGAGGCCTCCCCGGCTACGAACAGATTTCTCACCGTACTCTCACCGTTGACGTCGATCTGGATGCCCCCATTTTGGTAGTGCTGGGTGGGATAGACGAGGACGGGAAACCGGGTAATGTCAATTCCAAACGATTTGAATCGGTGAAAGAGGTGGGGGAAAATTCGGTTAATGGTGCCAACCCCCTTAACAATGTCCACCAGAGGCGTGTCCAACCACACTCCCACCATACCCGTTGGGGTTTCTATTCCCCTTTTCCTTCCCATAACCTCCCTGATCACCGCCGACGAAGTGATATCCCTCGTCTCGAGTTCATTGATGAATCGCTCCCCCTCTACATTTACCAGCTGGGCGCTCCATCCGCGAAAGGCTTCAGAAACTAACAACCCGAGGATCTGTTCGGGGTAGGCTGTACCAGTGGGATGAAATTGGGTGGCGTCGAGGAAGACCACCTTCGCTCCCGCACGGTTAGCGATCACCAGCCCATCAGCGGTGGCCCCGTAGTGGTTCGTCGTCGGGAAGTTCTGGATATGTATCCGCCCAATACCTCCTGTGGCGAGAATTACGGTTTTAGCCCTGACGAGAAATTGCTCCCTGGTATCCAAATTGAGAAAGATGGCTCCAGCACACCGCCCAGACTCATCCAAAACCAATTCGATGGCAGCGGTGAATTCAAGGATATCAATTTCCTTCGAAATGAGCTCATCGCGCAGTACCCGCATCATCTCCAGGCCGCTGTAATCCGCTGCCGAATGAACTCGCCTCCGACACTGTCCCCCGGCAAAGGAAGTGAGATATTCGCCATCCGGCCTCCGATCAAACATAACCCCTAATTGAGTTAACCAATCGAGGATCAACGGCGCATCGTGGGCAAGGGCTCGAACCAACTCGGGGTGGTTATGGAATCCACCTCCGCCCATCGTGTCCAAGTAATGCAGTGCTGGTGAGTCGTACCCTGAAGTGGCCGCCTGGATTCCTCCCTCCGCCATGATCGTATTTGAGTCTCCAATTCTCAATTTCGTGGCGAGGATTACCTTGGCCCCTTTTTGCCTGGCGAAGATTGAAGCCGTCGCACCTCCCCCGCCTCCGCCCACCACCAGGACATCGGCCTCATATTTGGGACTAGAAAGATCGAAATGATCCGGGTCGACCATGCTCTCTCCTTCGAAGAGGTCGGCCAATTCATTGGGGATGTTCTCCCCCCTATTAACGCCTACCTGAATATCCCTCTTCACCCCCTCCCGATAATCCGGGTGATACTGTTTGAGGAGGGCCTCCCTTTCGCCTAGGCTCAGACGGGGAATCTGCTGCTCAATCCTCTTTTCCCGAGTTGCCTCCAATCCTCTGATCGAAGCCATCATGCTCTCAGGATATGGCGTGTTTTTACTTTCCATCATAAACGTACGGAATAACGATTAACCCGTTAAGGACTACTTAGGGCAAGCCCCCTTGTGGTAAAGCTATTACAGCTAATAGAGGATGTCAATGCAGCGACGGGAATGGGGACGTGAGGTATTAGTGAAAATACCTCCGGGTGGAGGAGGTCAGAAGAGGACCTTTACGACTTCCCCAAGGGATTCAACTCCCTTTAGCTGGATCGCTTCGACCTTTTTTGTCCTCTCCCTATTGGTCCTGGGGAGGATACATCGTTCGAAGCCGAGTTTAATCGACTCCCTCACCCGAACCTCTGCCCGGCTGACTCCCCTCACCTCTCCGGTGAGCCCAACCTCGCCGAATAAGACGGTTTGGGGGGGAACGGGCTTATCGAGAAGGCTGGAGGCAACCGATATGGTAATGCCTAAGTCCATCGCAGGCTCATCCACCCTTATTCCACCGGCCACGTTCAAGAAGATGTCCTGGTTATACAATTTCAGCCCCATCCGCTTCTCCAAAACGGCCACCAGAAGCGCCACGCGGTTGTAATCGACGCCTATGGCCGTCCGGCGGGGTACGGCCAAACTCGATGGACTAACCAGGGCCTGAATCTCCACCAGGATGGGGCGAGTCCCCTCTATGGACGGAACCACCACGGAACCCGAGACGTTTTCGGGCCTTTCCGACAAGAAGATCTCGGAAGGGCTGAGGACTTCTTCCAGGCCGGATTCCTTCATCTCAAATACGCCGATCTCATTGGTAGGCCCGAACCTGTTCTTCACCGCCCTCAGGATTCTATACGGATGGCTCGTGCCCCCCTCGAAATAGAGAACCGTGTCCACCATGTGTTCCACCACACGAGGGCCAGCTATGGCCCCCTCCTTTGTGACGTGGCCGATGAGAAAGATAGGGATTCCCGTGCCCTTTGCCAGCTGCATGAGCCTCGCCGATGATTCCCGGACCTGACTGATGGATCCGGGAGCCGATTGAAGCTCTGATGTAAAGACGGCCTGGATGGAATCGATGATGAGGACAGAGGGCTTAAGCTCCTGTACCTCTTTGAAGATCGCCTCGAGAGAAGTCTCCGAGAACACCATCAGGCTGGAGGCGCGAATCCCCAACCTTTCGCCACGGATCTTAGTTTGCCTCGGTGATTCCTCCCCGGAGACGTATAATACCTTTTGACCCTCTCGAGAAAGCCGATCCGATACCTGAAGGAGAAGTGTCGACTTCCCTATCCCCGGGTCACCGCCAATTAAGACGATAGAACCCGGAACAATTCCCCCTCCCAAGGCCCGATCGAACTCCCCGATGCGGCTCTTCAGCCTCTCCCTCTCTTCGGCCTCTATTTCCGTTATGGGCTTCGGAGGTTGCGCAACCGAGACCCCCCAGCCTTGCCGCTTGGTCTCCGGCGATTCGATCACCTGTTCCTCCACAAGGCTATTCCACGAATCGCAGTCCGGACACCTCCCGAGCCACTTGGGGGTCCGGTAGCCACACGATTGGCACACGAATTGGGTCTTCACCTTGGCCATGGTTAACTCCACCGACTCGGCGAACCAATAGTAACAGGTGTCTCCACCAGTGTCAAAGCGTGGGCATCCTGATCGCCCTTATCTTAGCTCCGCCCTCATTTTGAGGGCCACCTCCCTCAAGGTTTTCTTGATGACCTCCTCATCCTCCGGAAGTTCCTGAGGGATAATCTCGAGGGTGATCATCTGGTCATAGCCGGATTCTTTTAGATAATTCAATAAACCGTCGAGGGGCAAAATCCCTTTGCCGGGGAGGAGGTGTTCCCTTCCGTTTCGGTAATCGCTGAAGTGGATGTTCTTAACCCGTTTCGTCCTGTACAATCGGAGGAAATTCCCCTCGAAATCCGCCTGAGCCGTTCCCATATGGGTGCAGTCGAAGGTGAAGTAGAGATTCCTCCCCTGGATAAAGCGGATCAAATCTCGGGTTCTCCGTAAGATATATGGGTTAAACCTTAACGGTCCTCCTCTATAAGGCATGTTCTCCATGCCGATAGCCACCTCTCCCCCGCCCAGCTCCCTCTGAAAATCCCCTACCGTATACATCCACCGCCAAAACGTGATCTCCAAATCGAGCCACTTGGGGGGATGAAAACTAACCATGGGAACCGAGATCCTCTTGGCCAGCTCGAGGGTCTTGCGCAGGGCCGTAATGCGATCCCCCCAGCCCGGAAAGACATGGAAGGGAGCGTGGAGGACATAGACGGGAAGAACCTCCTTCAAATTACGTAGGAGCCTATAGCCTTCATCCTGCCCGAAGCTTTCCGAAATGATGACCTCCATGCCCTCG
>CAYFXP010000230.1:0-7543 GCA_964346935.1 uncultured Syntrophobacterales bacterium | reverse complement strand
GGCTCGAGAAAAATGGTCATCTTACTGTGAGAATGATCATGGACAATACCCTCCATTTGGTGCTTGAACTCGGATTTGATGGGCAAGACATACCTTCCGTTACGAATAGTTATCAGTTTCTCCTGGAAGAGGGGGTGGAGATCTTCACGCTTCATCATCTCTTCCAGAGCCCTTTTGATCCTCTTTCGGTAGGCGCGGATATCGGATCTAATTCGCCCTAACGTTGGACTAGCATCGTCGAATATCTTGCCCCCTCCATCGATTGTGCGAGAAATCTCCGATTCCAGACCCCTGAGGTCGGATAACCGAGAGATCAGATCTCCAAAGAGAGGAAAATCCCGCTTCAGCTTCTTGAAGAAGGATTTCAATCCACGGGATACCCTCAAATCCCCCGCGATATCGAGAATCTCATCGGTGTTTAGGACAGCCCCTTCGATTCTCGCCCTCGCTATGGCACCTCGAACATCCTCGATCCCCGCCACGGGGATTTCCCCATGGACCTCCATAATCTTCTTCAGTTCATCGACTTCGCATAGTCGCTTCTTTATCCAAGACAGCTTCCTCTGCGGTTTTAGGCCCTCACAGAGAGCCTTTCCGACGGATGAGGTCGCGAATCCCTTGAGGAGCTCCAGGATTTGGTCATACTCAAGAGCCTTGAATGATTGATTATCCATTGAGCAGCTTTACGTTGAAAGGGTCACATGAGGCAGGTGCGATCTAGGTCAAATCCCCGGATTGAGGATGGGTATCTCCTTGCCGGGAAAGCCTCTCCCTGACCATTTGTTGGACTGCCTTCCCGTCGGCTCGTCCCGTAAGCTTTGGCATAAGGGACTTCATGACCTTGCCAAAATCCTTCATGTCAAGGGCATTGGTCTCCTCTATCGCTTCGTCTATGTGGACCAAGATTTCATCCTTCGAGAACGGTTGGGGTAAAAAGGAACGGAGAACTTTCAGTTCCTCTTCCTGTTTCTCAATGAGATCCGATCGGCTGGCCTGTTGAAAATGGGCCAACGATTCTTCCCCCTTCTTGACTAAGCCGCTTATTACCTTGAGAATAGCGCCATCGTCGAGCTTCCTCCTGTCTTCGATCTCCTTATTTTTCACCGCTGCGCGGGCCATCCTTATCGCCGACAGCCGCAACTTATCCCCGGCTCTGAGAGCGGATTTCATCTCATCTTCCAGTCGCTCCGCTAATGACATGAGGCCTCACCCCCGTTGCATCATCTTTTTCATCCTCTTCAACGCCCTCTTCCTTGCGGCCAATGCCTTCCTCTTCCGCTTGACGCTCGGCTTCTCATAGTGCTCCCTCTTCCTGATCTCGGAGATGATCCCGGTCTTCTCGCACTGCTTCTTAAACCTCCTCAGGGCATTCTCAAAGGATTCATTCTCCCTAATCCTAATCCCGGCCATCCATGTTCTCCCCCCCCTCATCAAGCAGTCAAAAATCTAAATATATCAGAAATTTCCAAGTTGTCAATTATCCGTTCCCGATTCCCCTTTTTTGCGAGTCCCTTACCCCTTAATGCAACCGACCTCAAGAGGGGCGCGGCCCAGGAGGGTCATTGAAATTTCCTTGAAAATTCCGCCCTCATCCTTTATTATGATCTATGGAAAGTCCCTGCCCTATTGACACATCAAATTGAAAGGAGCATATCGATGGCAATCGCTAAATGGGACCCTCTTTCATGCGGTCCTTTCAGGGAATTATCGGCGATGCGGGACCGTATGGACAGGCTCTTTAAGGATGCCATGGGCCGAACTTGCACCATTAAGGAGGAATTGGAGGCAGGGGTTTGGACCCCCCCCGTGGATATTTATGAGACTGATGAGAATTTGGTGATTAAGGCCGAACTCCCCGGTCTCTCCACCGAGGATGTGAGCGTCCGAGTCGATGATAACGTCTTAAGCTTAAAGGGTGAGCGAAAACGAGATGCAGGGATTAATAGTGAGGACTATCATCTGATTGAACGATCTTACGGGCATTTTCGAAGATCCTTTGTTTTGCCCGATAATGTGGACCGGGACAAGGTCGAGGCGAAATTTAGGAATGGGGTACTCTTTATCGCCATCCCCAAGTTCAAGAGGAAAGAGCCCAAGAAGATCGCCATTGAGATAGAGCCATAAGAACCCTCGGTGATGCTTTTTCCCATAGCATCCCCTCTACACCCGGTGGATAAGGTGCGAGAATCCTTCCTTTTGGCACCCAGCCCCAACCAGCAGAAGACCTTAGGGGGACTCAATTCGGAGGGTCCTCGGGAACAGGGATCGGCCATAGTGAAGTGGCCAGGAGAGGGGCATTTGAACC
Source organism: uncultured Syntrophobacterales bacterium (assembly GCA_964346935.1). Classification (GTDB taxonomy): domain Bacteria; phylum Desulfobacterota; class BSN033; order WVXP01. Next base: position 5,238 of record CAYFXP010000230.1, on the reverse strand, counting down.
GGAGGACGAACAAGGGAGAAAGCCCGAAAAGTGAACGAGAAGGTTGAAGAGAAAACCAGACAGATGAAGGAATTGGAGGAGAAATACCGATTCCTCTTGGAAAACTCTGGGGACATTATGGTCACATTGGATAAGGGCGGGATCATTACCAGCTTCAACAGGGAGGCTGAAAAAACAACCGGCCACGACAGGCAAAGGGCGATAGGAAGATCCTTCGTCGATGTTCTGGTGCCGGAGGGAAGGAAGCAATTGGAAATGAGGCGGTTTCGGAAAAGGCTGAATATGCGAAAACCAAAGCCCTATGAAGCCGAGATGAGAACTCGAAGCGGCGAAAGGATATTCGTTTTTGCCAATTCCCTGAGGCTCGAGAATGAACTGGGAGAGGTTACGGGGTTAGCCTGTATTTTGAAGGATGTGACCGCCCGAAAGAGGGCAGAGCAAGAGACGAAAAGGGCTCAATACCTCCTCGAAAAACTGGTAGATAACATGGCCGATGCCATCGTCATGACCGACAAGAAGGGGTTGATCACCTTTTACAACAAGGGGGCGACGGAAATTTTCGGACACCATCCTTCCGATATACTGGGCAAACCCGTCTTGGATTTCTACGTGAGGAAAAAAGATGCCAAGAAGGCTAAACAGATGCTTCTCAAATCCAAGGAGGGCAAGATCAGTAATTTCGAAACCCAATTTCTCACCCGTGACGGAAGGACCGTTTTTGTGAACATGTCTGCGACCGTGATCCGGGATGAGGAGGGAAAGGTCGTAGGTACCCTGGGGATCAACCGGGATATCACTCAAAGAAAGACCCTGGAGAGGGAATTAAGAGAATCGGAGGAGCGTTACCGCACTATGGTGGAGAGCGCCCATGATATGGTTGCCATCATCGGCGAAGACTCCCGATTGAAATATGTCAATAAGAAAGCGGAGGAATTGACCGCCTACGGCAGGGATGAGTTAATTGGGATGCATTTTCGCGATCTCCTGCATAAGAGAAGCCAAAGATCCGTCTTGCATAGGTTTCGAATGAAAAGGCGGGGTCAGCGAGTTCCCGTCCGCCATGAATTCGAAATAATCCGGAAAGATGGGGGGAAGAGGCGCGTAGAAAGCAGTTCATCCAACTTGATGGACGCCAATGGGTGGATGAACACCATCGCTTACATCAAGGATATCACCGAGAGAAAACAGTATGAGGAAGCCTTGAAGGATAAATTAGACGAGCTTGAAAAGTGGTACAAGCTCACGGTGGACAGGGAGTTGAAAATGATTGAACTGAAGAATGAGATCAGGGCGCTGGCCAATGAACTGACCGAATTGAAACAGAGGCTCCTCCCGGAAGGCGAACAGAAGGTCTCATTGACCCAGCAAGAGTGACTCATGGACTGACCAGTTACGTCACCCATCCTTTTTGCTGCCCCTATACCCCTCTTTAAAGCCCTCGACGACCTCCTTGGAAAGCTCCCTGGTGGCTTCGAAAATCCTCCGAAGGCCTTCCTTCAACTTCTCCTCTGCTTCTTCGGTCCTCTCCGATCTCCCTTTCTTCTCTCCACTCATGGTTTCTCATTATAAGGGGAATCCGCTCCGATGTCAACGAGATGGGGGACCGGCTTTCCCCTCCCTGCTCACGCTCGATGGGTACCCCACTTCTCCAGTAGATTACGCTCAGAAACAACGTGCCCCTTGAAAAAAGGCCAGAAACTCCGGGGTGGAGGGGAAGTACAACGATGGTTCATGAACCCCATCTCAATTGTCCCCGGGGAAGATCCTGAAAAAAAGGCCTACACAGGGACCCGGATATCACCATCTGGGCCTCCGGGTCTATCAATCGGCTTCTGGATTAAATTTGACAATTACGTAAAAAGAGGGTATTAAAGAAGCGTAATGGCGGGAGAACAACTGTATAAAATTGGCCAGGTGGGTAAAAGAGCCCGTGTAACCCTGCGAACGATACGGTACTACGAGGAACTAGGGCTGATCGGACCCACTGTTCGTACCAAAGGGGGCTTCAGGTTATATACGGAGAAATCCATCGAACGATTGCGATTTATCCAAGGATTGAAATTGCTCGATTTTCCCCTTTCAAAGATAAGGCAGATGTTTAGGATCAGGGAGATGGCACAGTCGGGGGATGAGGCCTCTCACCAGATGATGCAGCTGTTGAAAAATCAACAGCGAGAAGCAGCAAGGAAGAAGGGACAATATGAGAAGATACTTAAAGAGATCCAATCTACGATGGAATTAGTTAGCGGTTGCTATGGATGTAAAACCAAGCCCAGCCATGAAGCCTGTCGCACCTGTAAAATCATCTCCCGCAAGGGGGAACTCCCCCTTCCCTTAAGGGCTATCTTGTAGCCCCGTTACCATTACGGAAAATCACTTCACGGGAAACCATCCTCCCGGATGGCTTCCCGTGTACTGTCCCCCAAGACCCCCCAATGGGCGGTTTTCCAAGGGACCGTCCCGCCCAAATGCTCATCTTGGCACATTTATTGCTCCATTTTTGTAAGGGCCCAACAGATTACAATTGCGCATTTGGGAAACCGCTTTCTTTTCAGCCTGGAAGAGCCCAGGAGGGTGGAATATGCCCCTGTACCCTGGAAAGGGTCATGTTAACCATTTTGCATAGAATTGTGTAAAATGTTTACGTTTTTCTCCAATGAAACCCGTATCCGAACCCCAAACAAATCAAGAAGAAAATGAGATCGAGGGGCCATTTTCCCCCGTAGAACCCGAAGCCGATGAGGAACTGGCGTCCGCCTCTGAGTTGATTCGGTCCCTCCTGAAAGCCATAAAGGCCTTCAAGCTCTACGAATCGAACAACCCCATGCTGGCCAAGCAGCTGGAAGAATTGACCACTAAATTCAGGGGCCATCTGGATAGATATCAGGCATTGAACCTGCACGTGGGTGAGTACAAATTGCTCTTCGAGGGAAAACCGGTCTACGAAAATACGGACATGAAGGAGAGCCTGGCCTTCCTCCTCTATAAGGACGGAGTGAGGGAAATCCGCTTCCTTAGAGGACTTGAGGACCAGGAGATCTCCGACTTTCTTGGCATCCTCGGAAAAAATGAACAGATAAGCAGGCTGGAGGATGATATTGTCACCCTCCTGTGGGAAAGGGATTTTGCCCACATCAGCTATTACGCCACCGATGAATTCCCGGACTCCAACGCGGTTCCTGTTCCCGCCAATTATGATGAGTTACAGGCAGGATTGGAGGTTATACCCGACACACAAAGGGCGACCGATGGCTCCCCCGAGCAAGAACCAGAAGAAGCCGCAGTTATCGCTGTCTTCGAGGAAAAGTCCCTTGAACCCGTTCGGGATCAAAAAGAAACATTTATGAGACAGTTCCTGCTCACGGCGGAAGAGACGGATCTGATTAACCGGCTCATCACCCAAGAGGGCAATATCAGTTCCATCTCCACATTAGTCGAAAGCCTCATCGAGATCCTACTTCACTTGGCGGAGGATCTAGAGCCATACGAAAATATGGTCACCTTCTTCGATAGAGCCCTTGAATTTCTCGTATTGAAGGGGGAATTTAAGACCGCGGGGCAGATCTTGAAAAACCTGCGGGAAATTCTCGTTTCCATGGCTCTCAAAGATAATCAGATCTACGCCATCAATCGAATTCTCGAAGGTGTTGGAAGTTCCCGCATGATTGAGCTCGCTGCACAGACCTTGAAGCACGAGGGGTTTTTCGACCTCAATACGGGACGCGAGTTCTTCAACTTGCTCCCCAAATCAGCCATCGAACCCCTCTGCAACATGCTGGGCCAGCTGGAGTCTCCGAAGGCGAGGAAGTTCATCGCCGAAATAATCGGAAGAAAGGCCAAGGACGACCTGGACGTATTAGTTCCCTTCCTGAAGGACAAGAGGTGGATGCTCGTCTGCCATATCATCAATATCATAGCAATCTCAGGGGATGGGAATGCCATCAAATATCTCTTCCAAACCATCAATCATCCCGATGAGAGGGTACGGAGGACGGTCCTCAAAGCACTCTCCCGCTATGGTAGTAAGGAGATTAGGCCTCTCCTCATTAAGATGCTCAACGACGAGAGTCCGTATATTCGATCCCAGGCGGTTATCCATCTTGCGAGATCCTTCAAGAAAGACGCCCTGAGGCCAATCCTCTCAGTCATCCAGTCCGAGTCCTTCCTGGACAGGGATTTTTCCGAAAAGGCCTCGTTTTTCAGGGCTATCGGCGGGATCCGGTCCAATGAAGCCCTCCCTGCTTTACGGAAAATCCTCGATAAGAAAAGTTGGTTTCAAAAATCAAAGTGGGATGAGCTTCAAATTTGCGCAGTTGGAGCATTGCGGATGATCGGTACTGAGGAATCGAGGAAAATCCTCGAAATGGGAAGGCGATCCAAGAATCGAGCAGTGAGACGGGCTTGTCTCCAGGCACTGAATCAACCCACGGTCTAACATGGGGAGGAGTCAATGGTTCCGAATGCTGTAGAGGATACCGCCAGTAAAATCCCAGAGGAGTCCCTCGCCGTAAGTCCTAACGAGGTTATGATCTCTCGATGGAGCAGTGATCTGGTCATCAAGCTCCATGTCTTGATGAAGGTCTCCCAGATTTACGATCAAAAGAACGTCGCCATAAGCCAAGTAACCCGTGGATTATTGGGCCTAATTAACCTTTTCCTGAAATTGGAGCGATCTTTGTCCTTGAAGATAATGGGGGATGGCATTTTCATCAACGAAAACAGGTTGAAGATTGGAGTCGATAGTTATATGGGGTCGAGGTTCGTCTTGGAACAGCTTCAGAAGAAAAGGGTGGGAGAAATTCGAATACTCGGAGCTCTGAACGAGATGATGCTCAAGGAATTCGTCTATCAACTCATGAATTTGGAGGATGGAGATCACGAGAATGCAAAGAAATTGCAGCGGGATTTGAAACGGCTTGAGATCAAATCGATTGCACTTGAACCACTTGAAATCTTCGAGGAGGACGACCTCTTCGCCGGGGAAACGGACCCCAAAGAAGCAGGAAAGAGGGTGTTCTTCGAGACCGTCGGCGTCATCAAGGGAGTTGTCACCGGAATCAAGAAGGATCAATTCATCGATGCCCGAAAATTGAAGAGAATGGTCCAGGGGGCCGTCAACCTCATGGTAAAGGATGAGTCGGTCCTTCTCGGCCTGACCACGATAAAGAACTACGACGAATACACCTTCAACCATTGTGTGAACGTTGCCATCTACTCCCTGGCCATTGGGCGAAGGCT
>CAYFXP010000229.1:0-20128 GCA_964346935.1 uncultured Syntrophobacterales bacterium | reverse complement strand
CCCCCAATCTTGATGGGGTCGAAAATTCTGGCGAATTTACGTTTCATTCTCCGACCACCTCCCGCAGAGTGTTCTTCCTTAATAATACAGAGGGGTAACGTAAGTCAAACCCCTTTACGCTCGGGCTGAAACTTTCCACGATTTCTCGTTGTTCGTTCGTCCCGCCAGAAAGCCTGTCTGAAGGTCCCCTCGAGGAAGGACCAAATGGTTGCGGAGAAATCATTTGACCGGGAGGGTTGCCGCAGTATATTTTTTAGTTACTGTGGGAGAAGGGGAATTCAAGAGGGTTGTTGAGCTCTACGGACGGATGAACGTTCTGCAAACGCTGGGAGGGGTCTAAATGGAGGTACAGATTTCACTTACCGTAAACGAATCGAAGAGGCTCATCGCAAAGGCGGTTGTCTCTCTGCTCGAGGTCCAAGAGGCCTTGAAAAACGGGAAAATTATCCTCAAGGGTGGAACGACCGTTTCCGCCATCTGCGAGGAGATGGTCGGGCTATAATTGTAAATCAAAAATAAAGATTCCGGTCAATTTTTTGGATTCAGAGGGAGAATCGTTGAAGACTAACGGGGCGAATATGCCAGTTGAAACAAATCCAGCTTACAACACAATACACTTCCCATCCTCTGCACATTCCGCTTGAAGGCTTTCGATTCTGCCCAGCATATCGGAGCTCATATGGGTCAGCACGAGCCTCCGACAGCCGAGTTCTGCTCGACGGGCCATGAGGCTCCGGTAGTCAAGGTGATCCCTGATCCTCTTTTCGAAGAAGTAGGCCTCGCAAACGAAGAGGTCCGCTCCCTCCGCGGCGCAGATCAAAGCATCGGTCCACTCCGTGTCACCGGAGTATCCGATTATTTTTCCCCCAACCTCGACCCGCAACGCATAGGAAGGTGCGCCGCTCGCGTGGATAACGCCGTAAGGGGTGACGGCAAGGGGCCCTATCCTCGTGATATTTCCCTCAGCAAGTTCAACGAACTCAACGGAAAACTTCTGCTGTGCGCGGGAGGATCCGGGGAACAGGACCTCCATTGCGTCCCAAATCCTGGACTCAAGACCCGGTGGCCCCGCCACCACAAGCGGCCTCGTGCGCCCTGAGACTAAGTGAGCATCGAGCAAGAAGAAAGGAAGGCCCCCGAAATGGTCACCGTGGAGGTGGGTAACCAAGATGCTGTCAATGAGCGAGGGATCCACTCCCCAGCGCTTCATCGCGATGAGCGACGAGGCCCCGCAGTCCAGAAGGAATCGCACTGTGCCTCCATCGACGTAGATACAGGTCTGGAACCGGCCTCCGCTTCCGAAGGCATCGCCGCTTCCCAGGAACTGAACAGTAACCATGCTCACAACGGATTCTTGCCCTTAAATTCCGTAAGCCTTGTAGCACGTTTGGCATACTTCGGAAAGAGGAGGTGGCTTTTTAGTGAGCTTTTCTTGCACGCTTGAAAAGCTTGTACCAGAAACAAGATCCAAACTTCGCACCAAATCAAATTTTGCCCTCTCCCGTTCTTCAAAGACCCTTCTAAAGTTCTTATAGGATTCCTTGTTCCATACCTCAAGAAAATCCTCATCATTGATGTTTCCAAAGAAGGTCTGCGGAACCAGGTATTCCTTGTTCAGAAAAATCCTGGGGATATCCCCTTTTTTGGGGATTCGAAGATAAATACAGGGAGCCACCGAACCATCCACGGAGAAAAATACCTTTTGGGGAGGATTGGGTTCGCAAACCAGTACTTCCTCGGCTTTAAGCGGGTATGTTTTGACACTAATTCCCATCTCTTTGCCGAGTCGGTACAACTCATTGAGGCTATCCTGAAACGCCGCGGTTGGGGATTCATGATAAAAGGTCCGAAGGATGTTACATCTCTCACTGGGCAAATAGCCGAAATTCATGACAACTACTTCGTCCACTCCCAGCTCGGCTGCCAGGGGTACCATTTTGGGAAGCTCTCCGATGTTCAATCTCGTCATGAGGAAGGAAAGCTTTACCCTGGGCTTTTGGAGGTTGAGTTTCTTTTTTACGTGAATCAATCCTTCAACGTTATCAAGGATCCGAGCGAAATCAGACCCTGAAGTCGATCTTTCTTGATTCGTCTGCGCAGCCTCCCCTGTAGATACCACAATGAGATCGAGGCTTTCAGATAACAGCTCACTTGAAATATCTTCCGTTAGATCAACGCCGTTCGTGGCAAGACCGGTCAAGCAGCCCGCCTGCTTGGCCAGGTGCAGCATTTGAATGAGATTTTCGTTTTCTAAGGGCTCGCCCCATCCCTCGATATGAACCCATTTGGTCAGCGGAAAGTACTGGTTTATCTTTTGGAACGTCTCCATGGACATATTTTGAAATATCCATTGTTCCGCGAAAACGGCTCTTGGGCACATCTGGCATTCCAAAGAACAATAGGTCGACACCTCAATTTGAAAGGCCTCGAATGTTCTGCGCTCTCTCTTGAAAACCTCAGAAAGTCTTTCTAGCATGTTCGATTTGGTGGGTGTAGGGAGAAATGAACCCCAGCTTAAAGCAAACTTAAGTTTGGGAAATCAGGACCTTCACTTCTTTATCATCAAAGGATAGAAATTCCCCTGTGACGCCATCTGCAGCCTTGGTGGCCAGAAACAAGACCAATTGTGCCGGTTCATCCGGCGAGTGAAGCATCCCTTCTTCCTTTATTCTTTCAAACATATCTGTGCCAACCGCCTCCGTGCCTGCTTTTCTGAGCTCTTTCTGCATTTGGGTATCCATGACGCCGGGATGGATTGCATTGACCTGGATGTTGAACTCCTTGACCTCCCGGGAAAGTTGCTTCGTGAAATGGGTCACCCCCGCTTTTGCCACCATATATGGGGTCAAGTTCGGTCTGGGAGTCGTAGTCGTTACAACATTGATGATTTTGCCCTCTCTCTTTTCCATCATCACCGGCAGGACAGCCTTTGAGCATAGAAAGGTTGCCGTCAGGTTAAGCCTTAAGGTTTGTTCCCATTCTTCTAGCGAGATCTTGTGAATGGGGCCGATCGCGCCCCTTGCTCCCGCATTATTCACTAAGATGTCTATCGTGCCATATGCTTCTAAAGTCTTTTTAACAAGATAATTCACCTGATTCTCATCAGAAACATCCGTAGGAAGGGCGATTGCGCTCTTTTTCAGCGATCGTAACTCCTCGGCCACATGCTCAATCTGCTCCTTGGTTCTGGCGGCTAGGGCAACCTTTGCCCCTTCCTTCCCGAAGGCTAAAGCCACGGATCGACCCAGCCCTCTCCCTCCGCCGGTGATAATAGCGACTTTGTCTTGGAGTTTCATAGCACTCACCGCATCTTTAGAAACCTGTGGTGAATTCCATCAGCCGATGATATCAAACGAAAATATACATCATTTCAATCTGGCGCTCAATTTAAAAGGAGAACTATCTGTCAATGGAGTAGACTGATCCAAGCTTTCAAACAGGAAAGAACAGACCAACTATAAGGTGAAGTACCATCAGGCCCTCCGGTGCTTTTCAGTACGTCGTTTTATTGCATACATGAAACGGGTAAATCTCCCTTAGTATGGAAGAACTCATTGAAAACCCGAAGAAGTGGATGATTCGACTTTTGCTTTTTAACAAAATAAGCTAAATTGAGTGGTACCCTAAAAGGAGAACGGAGGTTTTTGCCATGGAGAAGTTTCTTTTTGTTCTCACGCGCGGATTGGAAGATCCGACCCGTGTGACCCGCACGTTTCAATTGGCAAAGGTGGCCAAGGAAAAAGGGAATGATGTCGATATCTTTTTGACCGATGACGCGGTATTGTTAGCAAAACCAGGGATGGTCGATCACATTAAGGCCCCGACCGGGGATGAAGCAGGGACCTATTTTTCGTCTTTAGTTGATAATAAAGTGCCCATCTATGTGTGAATACCTTGCGCCAAGAATCGCCAGGTTGGCGAAAATGATATCGTGGATACAGCACAGTTCGCAGGCGCGCCCAAGCTTATTGAGCTCTCCATGGATTCGAAGGTCTTTACATTCTAGTCTCGAAGCAGCGATGAGAATTTCACCTGAGTATCTTTCCCGTATCTTTCAGATCATATCCGGGGAGTTCTTTTGCCCTCTCAAGGAATCTCCTTGAATGGAGAAGGTTGAAGAATATCCGAACGGGCCTCAGGGAAAGGTTTTCCCGGGCAACGACGAGGTCGTACCGTTCCGCGGTGATCGGAAAGAATCCGAGTCCCAAGAATTCAGCCACCGGCTGAATCCCCAGTCCGACATCGGCTTCGCCATTTAAAATCGCCAACCCAACCTCTAAATGGGTATAGACCTCATCATTATAGCCCACCACCTTTTTCGGATCGATCCCATTTTGAGCCAAGAGGTGATCCAGGAGGACTCTTGTCCCTGATCCCCTCTCCCTGTTGATGAACCGGATTCCGGACTGGAGAAGATCTGCCGTCCCGCGAAAGGTCGGAGATCCCTTCTGCCGAACTATCCATCCCTGGGTCCTATACGCGAGATTGAATACCAAGGGTTGCTCTTTGGCGGCGAGATTTTCCAGGTATGGCAAGTTATATTCCCCGCTCTGGGGATGGAAGAGATGAACCCCTGCCAGGTGGGCCTTTCCCTCTCTGATTGCCCTGATTCCCCCCTGACTTCCCAACGTGGCATAAAAGGTGAGGAGTTCCGGGCATTCCGCATGAAGGATCCGGGCGAGCACTCGGCCCAACAGGAAGTCGTCGCTCCCCGCAATGAATAACCCGGTTTCGGCCTTGGACTCGGATAGGAGGGGGAATGAACGTATCTCCCCCTGGGAGTGGGCTTCTATCCACTGCCGAAGCTGCGACCGGGAAAAGGTCCATTTGCCGGTAATGCGCGTTCCGGGGAGCCTCCCCTTCCTCACCAGTCGATAGATGATTTTTTCATTGAGGTTAAGGTATTCAGCAGCTTCCCTGGCTGTCAACATCTCTTTTTCCATGGAATCCTCCCACTTGTTCTAATCACAGGAGATGTATAGAGGTGGCCTTGAACGTTATGTATACCCGGGAACTCACATTCAATCCCAGTCTCCGAAAGGAATGTTCGGTGATCTGAACCCTGAATGTCTCCCCCACATTGACCCCCAAGTCTACCCTTCCGCCGTGGCCAATCACATGGGTGATAGTCCCCTCGTATCGATTCCGCGCGCTGGAGGTAAAGGGTTCCTCGGAGACGATAATATCCTCCGGGTTTATGGATATGTACTGAGAGGGAGATGAGGAGAATTCCTGGGGGATCCAGATCCGGATCTTGCCCGTATCAAAATATGGGCCTTCCGCAGAGCCCTTTATGAACCCACCAAACACGTTATGCATGGTGGAGGCAACGAGCCGCCCCTCAAAGAGGGGAAACACATGATGTGCGAGCCGGTATGCCTGGGGAAGGTTATGCGTCGTGAGAACAATGGTTGTTCCCCGATCCCTGTTAATGGACGCAATGATCTCCTCCAGCTGCTGAATATGGCCCACATCCACGTTTGCCGTTGGCTCATCGAGAAACAGGATCTTCGGATCTATGACCAGGGCCCTGGCAATGGCCACCAGCTGAGCCTCCCCTCCCGAAAGCTCCCCACCCCTCCTCTTCGCAAACCCAGCCAGGCCTACCTGCCGCAAGGCATCCTCAATAATGGCAGCCCGATTCTTCCTGGAAATACCCCGGGCCCTCAGGCCATAGGAGATGTTTCCCTCCACCGTCGTGTTGAAGAGATAAGGGGTCTGGAGGGTCATGGCCATGGATCTCTGAATCTCCAGCCGGCTGCCCCCCCCGTACTGGACGGGTTCCCCCTCGAAGAACATCTGACCCGAGGTTGGCGGCATGAGCAGGTTCATGATGGAGAGGAGCGTTGTCTTCCCCGACCCATTGGGTCCGACCACGCCGTAGATCTTTTCCCTTTCGATGGAAAGACGGGGAATATCCAGTACCACCTTTCCATCGTAGCGGTGGATCACATTCCTCAGTTCCAGTTGAGCCATCTGCCCAATTTCGCTCACGATCGCCGACCTTCCATCTGGAGAAAGTGAAAGAGGATGTTTATGGAAAAGACCATCAAGAGCAGAAAAAAGCCCAGGGCTAAACCAAATCCGAACTCTCCCCTGCTCGTTTCCAGTGCGATGGCGGTGGTCATGGTTCGTGTGTAGAACCGGATGTTTCCTCCCAGCATCATGGCCGATCCAACCTCGGAAATGGCCCGACCAAAACCCGCTATGATACCGGCCAGCAGGGAAAAACGGGCCTCCATGAGAATAGTCCAGGTCATCATGGTCCTCCCTGCCCCCAGGCTTTTGGCCATCAGAATCGCCCGGGGGTCGACCGCCTGGACAGCCGAGACGGTTAAATTGGCAATGATGGGAAGGGAAAGGATGAATTCCCCGATAATCACGGCAGCCGGGCTAAAGAGCAGATCCAGAAAGCCCAGGGGGGCGCGGCGGGAGAAAAGGCCATAAGCCAGGAGGCCAATAACCACCGTGGGCAGGGCCATGAGGGTGTTCATGACCGTCAACAATCCCGACTTTCCCCTGAACCTCTTGGTACCAACGAGGAAACCAATGGGAACCCCGAAAATAGTTGCAAGCAGTGTCGCCGTGAGGGAGAAAGCGAGCGATCTCGCCACGATTCCGTAGATCTCCCGATCAAGGGAGAAAATGAGCCCGATACAGTCCCCAAAGGCCTCAAGGAGGTATTCCATGATTCGGCCCACTAAGTCCTTTGAAATTCAGGAAAAAGGCATCGTCAGTCTATTCAAGTGTATTAAAATAAGGAATAGAAGTCAACAATAATTGATAAAAATAACTAATATAAACTTTTTTTCTTGACTTCATTGAATGTCCTTGTTATTATTCCTCCGCTCGATATTTCAAGCGGAAAGGAGCACGTGCCATGAAGAAGTTCGCTTTTTTCATCCTCATCCTGGGTCTCATCCTTAGCCTCACCTCCGGATTAATTTCACAGGGAATTGCCGGGGAACGGCTGAAGGTCTCCAGCACCACCAGCACGGATAATACGGGGCTCTTCCAGGTCCTCAACCCACCCTTCGAAGAGAAGTTTGCTTGCAGGGTCGATGTCATTGCGGTAGGGACGGGAAAGGCCCTGAAGATCGGGGAGATGGGCGATAGCGATGTAGTTTTCGTTCACAGCAGACCGGCAGAGGATGCATTCGTGGCCGCCGGTCATGGGGTAAACCGGAGGGATGTCATGTACAACGATTTCATCATCGTGGGGCCAACCGAGGACTCCGCGGAGATCCGGGGCACTGATGATGCCAAGAAGGCCCTCGCCGCAATTGCAAAAGCCAGGGCGCCCTTCATTTCACGGGGGGACGATTCCGGGACCCACAAGAAGGAGAAATCCCTCTGGAAGAAGGCCGGTATTGCACCCGAAGGTAGATGGTACTCGGAGGCCGGACAGGGCATGGGAGCGGTCATCCAAATTGCTGATGAGAAGCTCGCCTATACCCTGGCGGATCGAGGAACCTATTTGGCCTATAAGAACAAGGTATCTTTGGAGATTCTCTGCAAGGGGGATCCAGATCTCTTTAACCCCTATGGAATCATCGCCGTTAACCCGGCGAAACATCCCCATATGAACTACGTCTTGGCCATGGCCTATATCGGGTGGGTGACCTCTCCCGAGGGGCAGAAGATCATCCGGGAATTCGGCAAGGAGAAATTCGGCCAGCCGCTCTTCATACCGGTGGCCGTTCCATAATGGGCTCGCTCCTAAACATCAAATCCCGCTTTATTGGTTATTGGTTTCTTGTTTTTTGTTATTCGTTATTCGTTATTAGCTATTATTTATTTGTCTTCGACCATCGGTCTTCGGTCATTTGCCACTTGTCATATACTCTCGTGTCCGTGAATCGTGCCGGTGTTCCTTTGTCATGACTCATCAGCCATTTGACATTTTCCTTGCTTCAAACCTGTAACCTCCAGCCTTGACCTTAGCCTTAACCTGAACCTTCTCTCGTCTCTCTTTCACCTTTGGCCTTTGGCATTTGTGATTTGTCATTCCCTTTTTTCTATCCTTCGTTGCCTCATTTCAAAGGCCTTTTGAATGACCTTTTTCGTCTTCCCGGGAAGGGGATGATAGGGAATCTCCCATATGGGGACCCATTGGACCTCTAAAGCGTCGCTCGATGGTCTGGCTTCTCCCGAAAGGCGTTCGCAGAGGAAATCCACGAGGACATAATGGTACTGGACCCTTCCATCGGGATCACGGAAAATTCGCTCCAGGATCTCAACCATGTCTTCCACCTTTATTGCCAGGTTTACCTCCTCACGAACCTCCCTTATAACGGCCTCTTCAAGGGTCTCTCCCAGCTTAACCCCTCCGCCCGGGATGCTCCATTTCCCGTAGCCTGGTTCCCTTCCACGCCTGGCCAGCAGGACCTCTTCATCCCTTATGATGATCGCCCCCACCCCGACGACGGGCCGATCCGGGTACTCCCTCTTCACACCGGTCCACCCCTAACGCTCGGGCGGTCTCACACCCTCTCAATCTTAAAGAACACGGGCCGGGCCCCATCGCTGCAACAGGAGTAAATCAATCCCTCTTTTTTTATCCAAGGATAGTTTCCCCCGAATCGCAGCCCGGTCACCGCCGGATAGATGTCATGCCAGGCCCAGGTGCAAAAGCCCGATGGCATTGCCCCCGACTCGTCCACGATAAACTCCTGACCCACTTCCAAGCGGTCACAATAAGGTGCCATATCCTCCGATACTTCCGGCAGGGGTTGGCCGTAAACTTCATTTGCGCTCAACTTCTTCAACACTGTTATTTTCACCGGTAGTCTCGCCATCTTTTTCCTCCTTTCAATATGTATTTTGCGCCTTCCTCATTAATCTCCCTATCATATTACCTGGATTCTTCCCCACATTTAAAGGGGGAGGATGAATAGGCAAGTAAATAATATATTTGATCTGGGCATTCCTGTTCAGTTAACCCTTCATTCCTCATAAAATAAGGAGATAATGAGCTCCGCTGGTTTTGTGGGCGTAGTCGCCACAGCTTGACTGACAAATTTGATTTCTGCATTCAGGTGATCGGATAACCAGTTGTTGATCTCCGTCCGGATGTCTATTGCAGAGAACATTTCAAACTTCATGTCTGGCCCTCCATATTCTTGTTTCTTTATTGAAGGAAGATAACAATAGAAGAACAAAGATCGTTAGGTGAAACGCCTTTCAGCGGTTCCAACCCCCCATATTATCAGACCATGACCGTGTTTAAAAGGAAAAAGCCGTTTCGACTGAAGTTAGAACCGAAAACAAATCGACCATCTCACGTGATGACTCGATAGAATGTGGGATTATGGTGTATGCTTTTTGAAGGTCCTGACCCTTCATCTCGGTCGAGGCAAAAACATACGCGAAAGGAGCTGACTATGAAAGCACGAATTGCGCTAATAGTCCTGATGGGGATAGTGCTCGGAACGACAGTTCACGCAAGGGTTTTGAAAAAAGCCCTCTCGTACCAGCATCAAGGGGTGCAATTAAAAGGATACCTCGCTTACGACGATTCCATCGAAGGTAAGCGACCTGCCGTGTTGGTTGTCCACGAATGGTGGGGTTTGAACGATTATGCACGCAGGCGCGTTGAACAATTGGCTCGTATGGGATACGTGGCCTTCGGATTGGACATGTATGGTAAGGGAAAGGTAACAGAACATCCGAAGCAAGCCGCCGAATGGATGAAACAGGTGAACACCAACGTGCAGCTATGGCAGCAGCGTGCCCTTGCAGGACTCGAGGTACTTAGAAAGAACCCGAGAACTGATACTACGCGTATTGCAGCAATTGGATACTGTTTCGGCGGCGCGACTGTTCAGCAGTTAGCGTATACTGGGGTCCATATCAAGGGAATAGTGAGTTTTCACGGTTCTTTGCTGGTGCCTACAAATGAGCAGGCGAAACGGATCAAGGCAAAGATCTTGATCTGCCATGGCGCGGCCGATCCATTTGTACAAAGGGAGGCGGTTCAAAGGTACATTTCCGCTATGGAGAAATTCGGGCTAGATTGGCAGATGATACTGTATGGAGGGGCCAAACATAGCTTTACTAACCCCGCTGCCGATCAGGTGGGTATGGATGCTTTAAAATACAGCAAATCTGCGGATCAACGATCCTGGACACATATGAAGCGGTTCTTTGAGGAGATATTCGAACAGCAATGACTTGTGAACCGACTACGTACTCGACTTTATACTAATAGAGGGCAGGCAGGGTGACTCACACCCACACAATGGGGAAGCTCATGGCGAAAATGGAGATCATCGGAAGTAGGCGCAAATGATCAGGTAGCCCACATAAGCCGATAGGAAGAAGAGCCCAACGATTATCACTTTCTCGAAGGGTATTCTCTTTCGCGGAGAAAGCGTATCCAGATAATGGGACAATTTCATATACTCCGAATCCGAGGTAGGGGTGAAACTCAACCTGGCCTGAACCTTATTTTTGAGGTCTTCGACTGCGAGGATCTTTCCCTTGCAATGTATCCTGATGCCATTTGCGAGAATGTTGAAATCCAAGGACTCACCGGCCCTTAGGTCCAAATTGGCCTCCAATCTCAATCCGCCAAAACTGATATTTTGGGTCCGCATGGTTATGTGTCTTCCGTAGCGGAAGCAAAAGACCGTGTTCGATACGGGAAACCGGGGAAATTTCCGCTTTTCAGTGACCTCCGTGTATGCGTTCTTACTATTCAAGTTCAAACCCCCTACACTCGCGGATGGTTTGGCCTTGGGGTTTGACTCCAAGGCGTTTAGATTGCGGAAGCCGGGGAATCTGGATTATGCGAGGATCACGCAGAAACCCCCCGCCCCATTTCCCAACGGCTTCCGCTTCTCTTACACCCCTTGATACCATATACGAATACAAAATACAACCATTTTTTTAATTAATATCAGCAAATTCTATATGTCCATAATTTTTACCTTTTTTTCACTAATATTATCAAATGCTTATAATTTAAAAAAATTGTAATAAATTGAAAAAGTTAAAAATCTTGTTAAATCTTATATTTTCTTGGAATATCTCTTATTATTTCTTAATTTCAGAAAATGACTGCCTGAGATGGGTTTGAAGGTGGGATTAGTTGGGCTGGAAAAGAGAGTCGTTGAGGTGGCACTTTACTCAATAGCCTTACGCGAGGCAAAATTTAAATGGGCTGATGGTACCAGCGATGACTCCCGGTATTATTTCGGCCTGTGTGTCTACCAGTTCTCACAGGGTTCATCTCACTGCTCTTCCCACAGGCGGAAGATCTCATCGGTGATCTGCTCCTTTTTTTTGAGCATCTCCGCCTTGGATGCACAATAGACCGTCCCCCCCGCTGCCCCTTTATGGCCATCGCCAATGTTGAGGGACCTCATGATCTCACCCACGTCCTTTTTATGTGCCATTTGATGGAGGTTAATGGAAAGGGACAGCGAGAAGCTCAAGTGGTTGGTCTTTACCCCCTTATCGTGGAGGTTATGCACTTCCAGCACCGATAGCACCTCGGGAAAAACGAGATAGGCGAGGTTCTTGACGATGTCAGGTCTCCGCTTATACCCAGTCAAATCGAGGATGACCATTTCGCGCTTGCGGTCCAACGGCAAAAAGGTCGCGGATTGTTCGATAATCCTCATCATCCTCAACTCTTCCTCTTTATAGCGGGAGAATCGCTTCTTGACTTCGGGAAAGACGCCGACTTTTTCCAACGGATGATCTCGGATTTGAAAAACCAGGTTTCTCATATAGGCGTTCCGCTCCCTCAATGAGGGATCGCTGATCTTCAGGGTCTTGTCAATGACCCTTCCCGGAGTTTCCCTTCTCCATTCCTCTACGGAGGAATAATTGAAACTATCGATGGTATCGGCCTCCGCTACCGTCTCCTCGTACCAGGGTGGAAAAGCGACATCTTTGCGGAAAAAATCGAAGATCACCCGGGCGCAACTCGGCTTTAGTTCAAATCTCCCCGGCAAAAGGGCGGGATCGATATCGCGATAGCGCAGTGCCTGGAAATTTCCCTCATGGTGGTCAAACCACAACCCGCACTCCAGGGGATAGGGAAGATCGCAGACCACATCAGCCGCAGTAATACTTACCAGGGATCGTTCGACGCTCGAAGGCCCGGTGAAAAGCACCCTATTCACATGCAACGAAAAGGAGCAGAGAGAGGCGCTTACGACTCCATCGAAATCGTTGTGGGTAACGATCTTCTCATACCGCTGGCCTGACTCCTTCAAAAGGATCCTCCGAAAAACCCGAAAGCCAATACTGCCCCAATTACTCCCCCCGTTGTCACCAGGGAGAGAAACCCTTCCCACCCCAATCCCCCGCCGTTGCGGGGAGGCCATCTGATACCTTCCCCGTAACCCCTTGCAGTCAGTGCATCACCAATACGATGAGCCCTCCTCAAGCTGTTGGTCAACAGTTGAACTACAATGGGCAAAATCATTCTCGCCCTCTTTAGGAGGCCTCCTTCATCGAAATTAACCCCTCTCGCCCTCTGGGCCCTGATGACCCGTTCCACCTCTTGCAGAAAGAAGGGCACATACCTCATTGACATCATTACCATAATGGCGATGTCATCAACCGGGACACGGAAGATCCTCAGAGGGAACAGGAGCCGAAAAATCCCCTTTGCCAATTCCGTGGGGGAGGTCGTCAAGGTGAGAATTGATGAAAAGATGATGCATAGGGCCACTTGAAACGAAGTCGAGGCCCCCTCCCTCAATCCCTCATACGTCATTTGCACGAAACCGATACGATAGGGGAAGATCGGACGTCCCGGTACAACGATGAAATGCACCAAAAAAATGGAGAGCAAGAGCCAGATAAAAGGCCTCATCCCTCGCAGGACATATCGGAACGGAAGTCTCGATTGTTGGATGATCCAGATGGAAAAGCAGAACATCATCGCAAGAGCTGTGATTTCACGGACTAAAAAGACTGTAATAATTAACGCGATTAACTCAATAATCTTCGCCCGTGCGTCAACCTGATGAACGGTTGACCCCGTTGGCATATAGTTACCCAGTGCCAATTCCCTATAAAACCTCATTCAGTCCTCGTGCAAAAAAGGGCTATGATTACATTTACCTCATAGCCCTTCACAACAGAAGTCCAACGGGATAATAAACCTCAGGCCTCCCCTTGATTCCCCTCGCCGGAAGGCGTTTCGGCCACATCAGCGGTAGGATCTTCTGTCTTCCTCTCCTTATCCTGCTCCTTCTTGTTCTTGTCCTGTTCCTCTTTCTTTGCTTTCTTCTCCATCTCCTCCTGGATCAGCCGTCCAAGGCTCGGAGTCGCCGATGCCTGGGAGGCCATGTATCTCTCGACCTCTTCCTTTTCATCCTTCTCCTTGAGACTTCTTATGCTCAGGCCGAGCTTTCTCTCCTTGGAATCGACGTTGATTACCAGGGCTGAAACCGTTTCCCCCACTGTTACGACATCTGAAGGATCTTGCACCTTTTCCTTGCTGAGCTCGGAGACGTGGATGAGACCCTCAATGCCATTCTCCAACTCTACGAATACCCCGAAGTCAGTGGCATTGGTAACCTTACCCTCCACCCGGTTACCGACACGGTATCGTTTCGGGATTTCCTCCCAAGGGTCTGCCATACGCTGCTGCACCCCCCGCGAAAAACGCTCGTTCTCCCGATCGATATTGAGGACAACCGCCTCAACATCCTGGCCTTTCTTATAAATTTCCGTGGGATCCTTAATCTTCTTCGTCCATGACATCTCCGAAATATGAATCAGGCCATCAATACCCTCATCGAAACCAACAAATACCCCGAAGTCGGTGATCGTCTTCACCTTTCCCTTTACCCTGGTTCCCACCGGGTATTTCTCCTCGATGACCGACCAGGGATTTGGTTCAACCTGTCTCATGCCCAGGGAAATCCTCTTCTTCGCCACATCCACATCCAATACAACGGCGTCGATGATATCCCCCACCTCCACTATCTGGGAGGGATGTTTTATCTTCTTGGTCCATGACATCTCGGAGATATGAACGAGCCCCTCGATTCCCTCTTGCAGTTCAACGAATGCGCCATAATCGGTGGTGCTCACTACCTTTCCCTTTACATGTGAACCGACGGGGTATTTCTCGTTAACTTGCTCCCACGGATCCGGAGAAATCTGCTTTAGCCCCAGAGAGACCCTCTCCCTTTCCCTATCAAAATTCAACACCTTGACGTTGATCCTATCGCCTATCGAGACCTTTTCGCTGGGATGATTGATCCTTCCCCACGATATATCCGTGATATGGAGAAGTCCATCAATTCCCCCCAAATCTACAAACGCCCCATAGTCGGTAATGTTCTTGACAACACCCTCAAGGATTTCCCCTTCTCTCAAGTGCTTAAGGGTTTTCTCCCTCAGCACCTTTCTCTCTTCCTCCAAAAGAACCCGACGGGATAGTACGATGTTGCTCCTCCTCTTATTAAACTTGATGACCTTGAATTTGAACTGCTTCCCAATGAACCTATCCAGATTTCGGACCGGGCGGATATCCACTTGGGAACCGGGTAGAAACGCATTGATGCCGATATCCACGGTAAATCCGCCCTTTATTCTCGAGGCAATCGTGCCATCCACGATCTCTCCCTCTCGGAAGGCCTTGCTGACGCTTCTCCACGCCTTAAGCTTGTCGGCCTTTTCCTTGGAGAGCGTGATCAGACTGTTGTCATCCTCCTTCCTCTCCAACAGGACATCAATTTCATCCCCTACTTTAACCGCAACGTTCCCGTCCTTATCCCTGAATTCGGAGGCCGGAATTTGTCCCTCAGACTTGTATCCGATATCGACAGTGACATATTCCGAGTCAAGGGCCAACACAACTCCCTTTAGGATATCGCCCTCCTCAATGCTTCTCATGGATTCCTCATAGAGCTTCTTGAAGTCCTCGACTTCGCCCCCCGCCTCCTCTTCCCCGAGCTCATTGTTTGACTCGAGGCCTTCGCTGGCATCCTTGATATCTCGCGTCTTATTCTCCTCCATTAAACCCTAAACCCCCTCCAAAGTCTTCATGAAATGCGCCTACTATAGCACACTGTTCCAAAAAAAACAAATCTTTAAGCCGCTTGTCCCATCAAACTTGAGAAATAATACAACGGATACCCTGCACGATTTCCTCTATGACCCAGCTCGGTGTCGAAGCCCCACCAAGGGCCCCGATCCTCCTCCTGCCCCTGAACCAGCTGGGTCTTAACTCCTCAACCCGTTCCACATGGTACGTTTCATCCAGAATCCGTCGGCAGATCTCTGCCAACCTCCTTGTATTAGCGCTCCTATGTCCCCCTATGACGATTATACAGTCGACGCTATGAGCCAAGTCGAGGGCCTCCTTCTGGCGTAAAGCCGTGGCATCGCAGATGGTATTATATGCCCTGATTTCCCCTACCTTTGCCAGGCACGTAGATACAATCTCCCGAAAATTCTCCAATGACTGGGTGGTTTGAGCGACGATGCCAACTTTCTTGCACCCCGCCCAATCCGCCAATTCCCCCACGGAGCCCACCACCATGGCTTCACCCTCGACATAGCTTTTAAGGCCCCTCACCTCCGGGTGGGACTTATCTCCCACGACGATAACCAGATACCCCTTCCGGCTCAACATTCGAGCAAATTTGTGCGTCCTTTTCACGAATGGGCACGTAGCGTCAACGATTCGGAGCCCTTTCCGTCGAGCCCCCTCAACTAGATGAAGGGGAACACCATGAGACCGAAAGATAACTGTTCCCTCAGCAATATCCCCTATATCCTCCTTGACGATGACTCCGGCTTCCCTCAACTGCTCGACCACCTGAGGATTGTGAATGAGGGGTCCTATGGTATATACGTGATTCCGATACATTCGAGCCGCCTTGAAGGCCATATCAATGGCCCTCTTAACACCAAAACAGACACCGGCATGCTCTGCAATAATCACTTCCAAAAGAAATTCCCCCTAGAGACGTCACCGAGGTATTTCGATCCTAACAATCCTTCCCGCGGGAAATGCGGCAACGTGCCTCCTTGAACATTTCCTCCACCACCTCATCGATAGTCATATTGGTGGAATCGATCACCAGCGCATCCTCCGCCTTCCGCAGCGGTGATAGTTCCCTCATCCGGTCTCGCTGATCCCTTCTCCTCACCTCAGCAACCGTTTCTTCAAGGCTCACCCGTACCCCCTTCTCCGAGAGTTCCTGAAACCTCCTCCGTCCCCTCTCTTCGGGCGTGGAATCGAGAAACAACTTTAATTCCGCCCCCGAAAAGACCACCGTTCCAACATCCCTCCCTTCTACCACGATACCACCTCCAACTCCCATCCTCCTCTGCATTTGGACCAAAACGTCTCTGACCGCCTTTCTCGTCGAAATCTCCGAGGCCAATGCGCTTATTCCGGGCCTCCGGATCGCCTCGCTTACGTCCTTGCCGTTACAAAAGGTTCTGATTTCATCCCCATCTTGGACGAATACAATATCCAGGTCCGAACACACCTTGCCCAGCTTGTCCTCGTTATCGATGTCAATGGAGAGTCCTCCGGCCTTCAGTGCAACTACTCTGTACATAGCTCCAGTATCGAGGTAACGATATCCCAACCTCTGCGCCAACCGCCTTCCCACGGTGCTCTTTCCCGATCCCGACGGCCCATCAATGGCAATAACGATTTTCCGAGCCATATCGTTCCTTTAAACCTCAGGGTATTCCCAAAAACATCTCCCACTCATAACAATTGATACCGAAAACGTCAAGCCAAAGCAAAAGGGAGCATAAACCCGAGGACTTAAAGCCGAGCAATTGCCTCACCTGTGAAAAAACCGAATAGTTCCTTTGTAGGGGTGCTCAGTGGATAACCATAGTTAGCAGGAGATGGGGGGGATGGGGGAAAAAGGCGGGTTAGAGGAGCTCCTCTTTCCATCGAGGAGAGCAGAGCAGGTCCACCATTTCCTACATCTTATATTTCCCAAAGTCCTCGGGGGAAAGATCCTTGAGAATCTCCTCCAACTTCTCATCGGATACCTCCGCACCTTCTTCCCGTTGGGCCAAATCGACCTTCCTCGACTTTTCGATGACCTGTTGATGAACGAAGATGGGAGACTTCATCCTCAGGGCAATGGCAATGGCATCGCTGGGACGCGCGTCCATGGCGAGATCTACTCCGTTCCAGTTCAAGTGGATAATCGCATAGAAGGTGTTGTTCCGGAGGTCGTTTACCTCCACCCTCGATACTACCACGTCCAGGTGATCCAAAATGTTCTTCATGAGATCATGAGTCATGGGCCTGGCGAGCTTGATATTCTCCAACTGGGTGGCGATGGAACTTGCCTCGAGCAATCCGATCCATATGGGAATGACCTCTTGGCTCTCCTTGTCTTTCAAGAGCACAATGGGGGTGTGGGTAATTGGATCAATGCTCAAACCTGAAACCCCTACCTCCTTTAGCATGATCTCCTCCCTGTCAAATGACCTTTCCTCGCAAGGAATTCGCGTATCCCTCCTCTATCCTCACCTTTACCAGCCGGCCAATTAATTCAAGGCCTCCCTTAAAGTTGACCACCTTGTTGGAACTCGTCCTGCCGGTCATCTCCTCTTTGCTCCCCTTGCTGGCACCTTCGACTAATATGTCTTCACAGCGCCCCTTAAGGGCTCGATTCCTCTTCAGGGTGATCTCCTTCTGCAAATCCTGGAGGACCCGCAAGCGACGGCTTTTGGTAAGTTCATCGATTTGGCCGGGAAAATGGGCCGCCTCAGTCCCCTTCCTCGGGGAATACTTAAAGGAAAAGAGGTTATCGAATTGAACCCTTTGGATGAGATCGAGGGTCGCGTGAAAATCCCCCTCATCTTCCCCGGGAAAGCCCACCATTACATCGGCGGTAATTCCAATATCCGGGCAGACTTTCCTCAGTTGTTCCCCTTTCTCCATGTACTGTTTTCGAGTATACTCCCTGTTCATCCTCTCCAGAATCCTATCCGAACCGGATTGAAACGGCAAATGAATGTGTTTGCAGAGCTTCTCCAAGTTCCCAAAGGCTCCGATAAGATCTTCTGAGATATCCTTCGGGTGCGAGGTGGTGAATCGAATCCTCCAAATTCCCTCGATTTCGTTAATACGAGCCAAAAGCTGCGGGAAGGCCAATGCACCGGGAAGATTCTTGCCATAGGAATTGACGTTTTGCCCCAGCACCGTAACCTCCCGTACACCTCTTTCCGATAAGGCCCCGATCTCCCCGATGATGTTCTCGCTGGGTCTGCTCTTCTCCTTACCCCTCACGTAGGGAACAATGCAGAAGGAGCAGAAGTTATCACAACCCTGCATAATTGTCACGTAGGATTTAACCTTACTGCCATTGGAGGGCATGGGAAAGACGTCCAGGGATTTCACCTCATCGCGAAATTCAACGGCACACACAGGCCCCTCGGAGGCCTGGACATCATGAATGAGCTCGGGGAGCCTATGGAGGTTGTGTGTTCCGAAGATTAAATCCAAATGATCGCCGTGATCCAACAGCCGTCTGCCCTCTTGCTGGGCAACACACCCGCCTACCCCTATGATCAGATGGTTTTTCTTCTCCTTGAGCTTCCCCAGCCTTCCGAGAGCACTATACACCTTATGTTCTGGCTTGGCCCTGACGCTACACGTGTTGAGCAGGATGATGTCAGCCTGATGGATATCCTTGGTGGGCCTATAATCGTGCTCCGCTAAGATGTCCAGCATCTTCTCGGAATCATGCACGTTCATCTGACAGCCAAAGGTCTGGAGATAGACGTATTTTCCGTTGGACGACACCGAAAAGCCTTTCAAATCAGGGAGGCAAGGGCTTCAGAACTCAATGTCAAAGCCTCAATGAGCCCCTTTAGAGCAAGTCTAAACCATCAACCGCTTACCTTGAACTGAGTATCCAATTTCTTCATCTTCTCGACTATCCCGCCATACTCCAATTCGCTATAGGGAAGCATAGCCGCACCGGAGAACCCTTGTTCCCGGATCTCCGTTGCCTTTCTGGCAACCTTCTCCCGGATATGATCCCAATAGGGATGATCGAAGGCATCGGCGGGCTCGGTAAATTTGCCATTATGGACGCAGAACGCGAGACAGCAAACTACGGGGGGACCATCGAAGAAGGAGATGGACGAATTCCGTTTTACGGGCATCAGAGGACCCGTGTGGCTACCCCTCATGAACCCCGCGACGAGATGTCCGATGCTAAAGGGAGAGAGCACCTCACCCGTGGCTGGAAAAGACCCTTGGACCCTTACCAGCATCACCGGATCGTCTTTTCCCGTATACTTCCCCGCAATATTGTGGAGGCGGGTTGTGCTGACGGCCGCTGCGATTTCCCCGTTATTTCTCGAATGAATGGATTCCACCACGAACCGTTGGTTGTCTCTTAGCAGTGAGGCGATATCGTAGAGATCCTCTGGTGCATTGAGCTCGATGGCCCTATCCCCCTCGGTATAGGAGACGTCCATAATGGTGAATGCAAAGCCCTTGGCCATAGCGGGGCTCAACATCAATCCGGCATTGTGCATAGGATCCGTAAAACTCAAATAAAGGGGGAGATTATACGCCCCTGGGTCGGTCTTGTCAGCGGCAAAGAAGAGGAATGGCTCGTTGGGCCTTTCTTCAAATTCCATCTCGGCTACTGCAGGCCCCATTCCCTTTACATTGCCGGAAAACGAATGCTTCAGGAGATCCTGCCCTGCTCCATAGAGGCCCTGTTTTCTTGCCACCTCGGTGCCGGCTATGAAGGCATCCCAGGCAAGTTTATGGATTTTCTCCGCTCCCTCCCCTTCGGTGTGGGAAAGAAGTAGCGCGATATCGTCTCCGGTGTGGCTCACAAAGAAATCCTTCACGAGGTTCTTTGCCTCAATACGGAGAAAATTCTCGACCGCCTCTAACAGATTCTGGCTCGGCTTGATGTGGCCACCAATACTGCCGATATCCGCCTTTATGATGCTTAATGTCGTCTTCATATTTCACCCCCTGCAAACTTATTTCTCTCAGGAATTATAATTCCCATCTCCTCACCTCCTCGATGGAGGAATAGTCGGTCAGATCCAGGTGGAGAGGTGTAATTGAGATATGATGGCTCGATACGGCCTCAAAATCCGTGCCCTCCATTGATTCAAGGCCTCTGTGGCCTCGGAT
>CAYFXP010000228.1:0-6033 GCA_964346935.1 uncultured Syntrophobacterales bacterium | reverse complement strand
AATATCTAAATCCAAATGGTCAAAAGCTTATCTTCCAAATTATACAGTTTTGAGCTTTTAGCCTATATCACTGGAATTTTCTGATATCCTCTCCTGGGCCCAAATGTCTATATCGTCCTATATAAATCAGCTTCCTGCAGCTAACCATGCCCTTTCTACGCCTTCTTGTCCAAAAACCTCACCTCCACGGCCCTCGCATGGGCATCCAATCCCTCCATGTCCGCCATTCTGAGCACGTATTCCCTAAATTCCGATAAGGCTTCTTGGGAGAAGGAAACGACATTGGATTTCTTCAAAAAATCGGCAACCCCTAAGGGGGAGAAGAAGCGCGCTGTTCCACCAGTTGGCAGGACATGATTTGTCCCCGCCAGGTAATCCCCCACTGTCTCCGGGGAGAAGGGACCGAGGAAAATCGCCCCTGCATTTCGAACTCTTCCCACGAGATTCCACGGAACCTCCACCATGAGCTCAAGATGTTCAGGCGCGATCTCATTGATGAGGTCTATGGCCTCTTGGAGGCCCTGAGCGACGATAATGGCTCCCTGGCTACCCAGTGATCGCTCCACCACTGCCCTGTTTCTCAAATCCCTCAACTGCCGCTCAACCTCGCTATCCACGGCGCGGGCATACGCATCGGATAGGACGATTAAAACCGATAACGCCCTCTCATCATGTTCCCCCTGGGAAAGCAAATCCGCCGCAACCGAGGAAGGGGGGGCATGCCCGTCCGAAACGATACAGATCTCGCTTGGTCCCGCCACCATATCGATCCCCACGTCACCAAAAACGATCTTCTTTGCTGTGGCCACATAGGCATTTCCCGGTCCTACGATTTTGTCCACCTTTGGGATGGATTCGGTTCCATAGGCAAGGGCCCCCACTGCTTGAGCCCCTCCCACCCTGAAGATGGAGGTAGCCCCGACCAACCCCGCCGCCACCAAGACATGAGCGCTTTCCTTGGCTCCATGGATTGGAGAAATTATGACCAATTCGTTTACACCCGCTATTTTTGCGGGAATGAGCGTCATCAATACGGTGGAAGGATAAGGGTTTTCTCCCCCTGGGATGTAGGCCCCGATGCGTTTGAGGGGCGTCACCATTTGTCCAAGGATAACTCCATCGGCGGTTGATTCAAACCAGGAGTTCACCAGCTGCCTTCGGTGGAACGATTCAATGCGCTGTGACGCCAATCGCAGCGCCTCCAAATCCTCCGTTGATACCTGTTTGTAGGCCTCCTCGATCTCGTCTGGAGAAACCCGAAGCTGGGAAGGTGAGAGATCTACGCCATCGAACCGCTTCGTATATTCGATGAGCGCCTCATCCCCTCTTGCCTTAACCCCATCCAAAATAGCGCGGACCGACCGTTCTATCTCCTCGAGATCCCTCCATCCGCGATTGACCAGCTTTTCGAACCGCTTCTTGAAATCCCTATCACCTACCCTCAATATCCTCATTTACGCCGCAACCCTCCTGATATGGGCCCCCAGGTTCGCCAACTTTTCCTCAAGCTTCTCGTACCCTCTATCCAGGTGATAAACCCGGGAGACCTCTGTTTCGCCTTCAGCCGCCAACCCAGCCAGTACCAATGCTGCGCTGGCCCTCAGGTCGGTGGCCATCACGGGGGCACCGCTGAGGGCCGGAATCCCCTTGACTATTGCGCTGTTCCCTTCAATTTTGATGTCCGCACCCATCCTCCTGAGTTCACCGGCGTGGATAAAACGGTTTTCGAAAATTGTTTCCGAGATCACGCTTAATCCCCTTCCCAATGCCATGAGCACCATAATCTGAGCCTGCATGTCCGTTGGAAAGCCTGGATAAGGCAGGGTTTTTACATCAACGCTCTTAATCCTCTTGTTCCCTATCGCCCTCACCCCATCATCCTCTCGAAGGATCTCCATGCCCGCTTCCCGTAATTTATTGACCACGGCCTCCAAATGCTCCAGGTTGCAATTTCGAATATGGATATTCCCATTGGTAACCCCAGCAGCTATCATAAAGGTTCCCGCCTCAATTCGGTCAGGAATGATGTTATGTTCCGTTGCCTTCAGGTCCTTCACGCCCTTTATCCTTATGAGGCTTGAACCAGCCCCTGCAATGTTCGACCCCATATTATTGAGCACCTCTGCCAATTCCACCACCTCAGGCTCCATGGCGGCATTCTCGATTACTGTTTCCCCTTTGGCCAGAGCAGCCGCCATCATGAGATTCTCCGTCCCAGTTACCGTTGGAATATCCAAGTAGATTTCCGCTCCCCTCAGTCCCCTCGTCTTGGCCTCAATATAGCCGTGTCTCAACTGAATTTCGGCTCCCATCTTCTCCAAGGCCTTTAGATGGAGGTTAATTGGCCGGGCTCCAATGGCACATCCTCCAGGGAGCGATATGACGGCCCGTTTGGCCCTCGCTACCAACGGACCCAGTACCAGTATAGAGGCCCTCATGGTCTTTACGAGTTTATAGGGAGCCTCGTGCCCCCCAAGCTCCGTACCATCGAGGAGATACTCCCCCGCTTTGCCCCGACCGATTTTTACTCCCAGGTTCTTCAGGACTTCGCATATGGTCTTAACGTCGTTGAGATCCGGGACAGCATCGAATCGATTCTCCCCTTCGGCGAGGAGGCTCGATGCAAAAATGGGCAACGTGGCATTCTTCGATCCGCTGACAACGACCTCGCCCACCAACCTCTCCCCGCCGTGAATGGCTATCTTATCCAAAATTCATCTCCCCTCTTTGCACCTCTTCCTTTCCTTGCGGGCTCGAATAACCCTATCCAGGCCCCCGTGATCACCAATGATACAAGGGGACTCGAAAGAACCCGCATTCCGAATCATCTCGGCAACAGCTCTGCCTTGCTCCTCGCCCACTTCCAGTACCAACCACCCGCCAGTCTTGAGAAATGGCCCCGCCCCCATCACGATGTTTCTGAAGAATGCGAGCCCATCGGGACCTCCATCCAGGGCCACTCTCGGTTCGAATTCCGCTATCTCCTTCGGCAGTATTTCTATTGTTGCGCTCGGGATATACGGGGGGTTGGAGAAAATTAAATCAAACCGGGACTCTCCCTCCTTGAGCGCCGAAAAAAGGTTCCCAACCAAGAAGCGGATTCTCCCGGATACCCCATGAACACTTGCATTCTCCCTTGCAAGAAGAATAGCCCTCCAAGAGATATCCTCTGCCAAGATAGAACACCTCTTCAGCTCCCTTGCCAAGGCAATGGCAATCGCTCCACTTCCCGTCCCCACGTCCATGAAACGAAGCGCCAGGCTTCTTTCATCCCGGAATATCTTCAGGACCTCCTCCACCAACAGCTCCGTCTCAGGTCTCGGGATGAATACTTCAGGAGTCACCTTGAGGTCCAACGACCAGAATTCACGACGGCCGAGGATATGCTGGATCGGCTCACCCCTGATCCTCTTGTTAAGCAATGACTTATAGTGAGCGAATTGGGGGGGCGTTAATGGCCGATGAAAGTGGAGATACAGCTCAACGCTGTTGATCTTCAGGGTCTCCCTCAAGAGGAGCTCCGCATCCAATCGAGGGTTTTCAATGCCCTTCTCCCCGAGAAGACGACTTCCCCACTTCAATGCCCTTGAGATAGTCCGCACGACCTCTGACATGATCGAATGTGTCTGTCGATGGATTTAGCGGGTTATGTGAACCAACATCCACCGTCTAATTTAAGTATCAAAATGAAATCAGCAGGTTATGGAGTATTCCTGATCACCAGCAAGGTATTAGATGCAAGGCGCCGGGGAGCGAAGACTGAGGCGGATGGAGCAATACACCACAAGGAGGAGCGATCGAAGGCAACGCCGCAGACGATGCCTTGATGGTGGATCAGGGTGAAAGGCCTGGGTTATTTAAAAAGGGTACCTCTCTGGCTTTCGTCTCTCACGGCTTCCGCTTGGTAATGAGTATTGAGTGCGTCAACCAGTTCTTGGAGATGCCCCTCTAAAATCTCATTCAGCTTGTATAAGGTCAAGCCGATCCTGTGATCAGTTACCCTTCCCTGGGGGAAATTATACGTTCTTATGCGTTCAGATCGGTCGCCGCTTCCCACCAGGCTTCTCCTCTTCTGGGATATCTCCGTGTGCTGTTCCCTCTCCAGCTTGTCAAGGAGCTTGGCCCTTAAGACTTTCATCGCCTTGGCCTTATTCTTGTGTTGGGATTTCTCATCTTGGCAGCTTACAACAAGCCCCGTAGGAATATGGGTTACGCGAACCGCGGAGTCTGTCGTATTGACGCTCTGCCCACCAGGGCCAGAAGAGCGAAAGACATCTATCCTAAGATCATCCGGGTCAACCTCAATTTCAATCTCATCGGCTTCCGGCAAAACGGCCACCGTAACCGCTGAGGTATGTATCCTCCCCTGGGATTCCGTCTCCGGAATTCTCTGAACGCGATGGACGCCGCTTTCAAACTTCAGCTTCCTATAGACCCTATCGCCCTCCATCAGGGCAATGATTTCCTTAAATCCTCCTACACCTGTAAAATTCCGGCTGAGAATATCAACCTTCCACCCGCTCATCTCGGCGAATTTGGCGTACATACGAAACATATCGGCTGCGAACAAACCAGCTTCGTCCCCCCCCGTTCCTGCGCGAATTTCGAGGAGGATATTTTTCCCATCATTCGGGTCTTTCGGTACGAGGGCGCTCTTTAGTTCCCTCTCGACTCTCTCCCGTTCCTGGGTCAAGTAGTCAATCTCCTCCTTTGCCAATTTCTTGATCTCTTCGTCCTTCTCCGACAGGAGCTTTCTATTCTCTTCGATCTCCGCCTTCAACCTCTTTGCCATGCGATAAAGCTCAACAATCTTCCCTACGTCCGCATGCTCCTTCGCGATCTTTTGAAGCATCTTCTGGTCCTTGATAACCTCCGGATCTCCCAACATCCGATCCAGTTCGGCGAACCGTTGTTCGAATTCCTCGAGCATGTATTGCATTGTCTCGGCTCCGTCTGGAGGAGGGTCCATCTTTGACGGCTTCATCACTTTTGAGCTGTAGACCACATTGGATAGAAGGGTCGTCCTTTGTCTTTATTGCTCCTCTGCCCCTTCTTTCCGCGCCTTTCTCTCCCGCGCAGTTGCATACTTCTTCTCAAATTTCTCGATCCTCCCTGCCGAATCGACGAATTTCTCCTTCCCGGTAAAGAAGGGATTACACTGTGAACAGATCTCGACTCTAATCTTTTCCTGGGTGCTTAAAGTTTCAAACTTAGCCCCGCAAGCGCAGCTTATGGTAGTTTTAAACATCTTTGGGTGAATCTCCTTCTTCATGCTCCTCCCCCGCATATGGAAGTAAAATGCCCTTTAATATACCATGTTAAGCCGTTATTTCAAGCCCCTCCCGGTCCTCCTTGCTCTGTTGGCTACTGGTTCATAGAATCGAGGAAGTCCCTATTGCTCCGGGTGTCCCGCATCTTCTCCTGTAGAAACTCCATGCTCTCCACAGTATTCATCGGTTGAAGGACCTTCCGCAGGAGCCAAATCCTATTGAGGTCATTTTCCTCCAAGAGGAGTTCCTCCTTCCTCGTTCCCGACCGCTGAATGTCGATGGCGGGAAAAACCCTTCGGTCAACCAAACGCCTATCTAGGTGGATCTCCATATTGCCCGTCCCCTTAAATTCCTCAAAGATAACATCATCCATCCGGCTCCCCGTATCGACTAGGGCCGTTGCGATAATCGTCAGGCTCCCTCCCTCCTCGATGTTTCTCGCCGCCCCAAAGAATCGTTTCGGCCGGTGAAGGGCGTTGGAATCAACTCCACCGGAAAGGACCTTGCCGCTCGGAGGGACAACCGCATTATGCGCCCTCGCCAATCTCGTAATGCTATCCAAGAGGATCACCACATCCTTATGATGTTCCACCAATCTCTTCCCCTTTTCGATCACCATATCCGCTACCTGTACATGCCTCTGAGCCGTTTCATCGAACGTGGAGCTTATCACCTCACCATGAACCGATCGCTCCATATCCGTCACTTCTTCCGGCCGTTCGTCAATGAGCAACACGATAAGCGTTATCTCTGGATGATTCTT
>CAYFXP010000227.1:0-15333 GCA_964346935.1 uncultured Syntrophobacterales bacterium | reverse complement strand
GCTCAAAACGAGGACCTCTCAAAGATCGTCTTTTGGTTAATGGGGGACTTCAGCTTCGCCAATTATCGTTTCATACTGATCATTCTCCCCTACGTGCTGGGAGGAATAGGGGTTCTCTATTCATATGCCAGGGGGTTTAACCTCATGGTAATGGGCGAGGAAACGGCCATCCAATTGGGAATCGATGTGGAACGACTGAAGAAGGTGGCCTATGTATTCGCCTCCCTGATTACGGCGGCGGCGGTATCGGTTTGCGGCCTGATCGGTTTCGTGGGGCTCATCATTCCCCACGCCGTGAGAATCCTCTTCGGCCCCGATCATCGGCTCCTGATACCGGCTTCGGCGCTTGTAGGGGCAAGTTTCCTCATTTGCTCGGATACCATCGCCAGGACTATCGCTGCCCCCACGGAGCTGCCCGTCGGAGCTGTGACGGCAACCTTTGGGGCTCCCTTCTTCATTTATCTCCTCAAGATGCGAAGGGTCTAAGGTGGCAAGCATCGACGCAACGCAAATCTCCTTTCGATACACCGACCAATGGGTTATCGAGGACCTCTCGTTCCGCGCGGGGAACGGGGAGTTCTGGGGAATCATCGGCCCAAATGGTTCGGGAAAGACGACCCTTTTGAAGATGCTCCACGGGCTCTTTAACCCCCAAAGGGGAAGAGTCTTCATCGATGGAGAGGATTTGAGGCGGATGAAGCGGTCAGATATTGCGCAGAAGATCGCCGTGGTTCCGCAAGAGCACCAGATCAACTTCCCCTTCACCTCCCTTGAGGTGGTCCTCATGGGAAGGTCGCCCTATCTGGGCCGCGTTCAATTCGAGAGGAGATATGACTTTGACGTGGCTGAACGGGCCATGAAGCTCACCGATACCCTCCACTTTGCCCGAAGGCCCATCAGCGAACTGAGCGGTGGAGAGAGACAGCGAGTTTTCATCGCCCGGGCCCTTGCCCAGGAACCCGAAATCATCCTCTTCGATGAACCCACATCCAACCTCGACATAAACCATCAGGTCGAATTCTACGAGCTCATCAGCCGCCTGAATCAGGGGAAAAACATCACCATCCTTGCTGTCTCCCATGATATCAACTTGGCATCAGAATATTGCCGAAAGATCCTCCTCCTCAAGGCGGGGAGAATATTCAAGATGGGAAGCCCACGGGAGGTGGTGGCCGAGGAACACATCAGCCGCGTCTATGGAAGCCGAGTCTTGGTGGACGAAAATCCCGTAACGGGATCCCCCAGGATAACCCTTTTACGGAAGGATACGCCATCTATCGGAAACACTGAGGTGGAGGGTAAATAAGAAGACCCCTCGAAATGGAGAGGGCAAGGCAGATTATTCAAAAGATGGTCTATCCCACCCACCTGGTGACCCCCGACTCCATCAGTTCCACGGTCGCGCTAAAGATCTATCTCAAGCTGGACGATCAACACGTGTAGGGATAGAAGTGGTGGTAGCAGAAATCCCCTGGATCCCCGTACTCGCGCTCCGTATCCACCAAACACTGGCGGATCATGTTCTTGGAGACCTCATCGTAATCGGGACGTCCCTCCTCCTTCTCCTTACATTCCATACAGATAACGAAGTGATCGTATACCGATAGAATTCTGCGATCCAGTTTCCCATGGCACCTGGAGCATTCTGTTGCACAGACAATTCTCTCCTTCCATTCCTCTTTCATAGTGCTCACCTCCCCCTATACACTGCAGTCTGGATCCCTTGCTTCTCATTCTTCATAATTTCACCCCATGGGCGAGCATTTTCCACTCAAGGTATTCAGGGGACCGGAAGAGAATGGCTTGAAAGCCCGCTTGACGAGCAGGGATCAGATTCGGCTCTTTGTCATCGATGTAAAGGCTCCTCTCAGAAGTAAGCCCGAAGCGCTGGATTGCCAATTCATAGATCCCGGTCTCCGGTTTTCTCATACCGACCTCCCACGAGAGGACGGTTCCGTCGAAGAGTTCGTAGAGATGATACCTCTCCTGGAGGTGCCGGGTTGTCGCCTTATCCACGTTGGAAAGGCAGTAAAGGGGATAGCGTCCCCTAACCTTTTCCAGGATTTTGATTGTCTCCGGGATGGGTTTCAACATCCTTCGCCACCGCCTCAGCTCGCGAGCCACCTCGTCCTCAACCCTCAACCTGGGAGCAAGCTTCCTCCAAAGCTCCTCTTCCGTGATGAAATCCTTGTTGTAGAGCTTCCACTCCTCCGAGCCCACCGTTAAGGCGTAGAAGGCCTCAGCTGACATCCCGATCTTTGCCTCGAATTGGGCGAAAAAAGACTTGAAATCATCTTCCAGGATTACCCCACCCACATCCGATACGATGGTCTCAACCTTCATCTCTTCGCCCTTGGCTGCGACCCCTGAGGTTTTACGTCTCCCTTAACCTTATCACCATGGGGAATCCATTTTCCACACCGCGGCGAGGGTACTCTGTGTTTGTCAAGAGAACACGATGAGAGCCCTAAAAAACTCGCTCTTCGCCGCTCAAAAGATGTTCTTGTGGGAAAACCCCTTGTCCCTTCGCTTCAGTGCTTTCTGGTCTGTTGGCCGGATTCCCCTTCACCCAGGGAAAACAGGTTTTCTCCATAAGTTCTAAAAATAGACTGCAAAGCCACGGACTGCAACACCGCAGAACCGGAATTCGCTCAGAGCTCATTTTTCAGTTTTCCAGAGCCCTCACAAATCCATTTGACAAATACCCCCTCTTAGGACACAGTATGAGGCATTGTCTTCGACGGGAGGATAGGACCATGGCAAAGGAGGTTTCCCTTAAGGAGATCGTTAGGGCCCGTTCCGTGATCTATCGATACGTAAAGCCTACGCCCCTTATCTACTATGGGCCTCTTTCCGAGATCACCGGTTTTCAGACCTATGTCAAACATGAAAACCACAACCCCACTGGCGCGTTCAAGGTCAGGGGGGGCCTCAACCTCATAGCCTCCCTCCCCCAACAGGAAAAGGAGAGGGGTGTTATTACCGCCACCAGGGGAAATCACGGTCAATCCATAGCCATGGCTTCCCGGATTTTTGGCATCCCCTGTACCATCTTGGTCCCACATGGAAATAACCCCGAGAAGAACAGGGCCATGCGAGGCTTTGGGGCTGAGCTGGTAGAATACGGTCGGGATTTCGACGAGGCGCGGCAGAAGGCCGAGGAGATTCGGAAGGAAAGGGGATTACGATACGTCGATCCCGGCAATGAGCCCCTGTTGATCAACGGTGTGGGGACATATAGCCTGGAGATCTTCGAGGAGTTGCCCGATGTCGATGTCATCATCGCCCCCATCGGTGGTGGAAGCGGAGCGTGTGGAGCTATTACCGTCGCTCAAGCCCTCAATCCGAAGGTGAAGGTCGTCGGCGTGCAGGCGGAAAAGGCTCCCTCAGTCTACCTTTCCTGGAAGGAGGGACGAATCATTGAAACGGAGAGTGCCGACACCTTCGCCGACGGCCTGGCAACCCGCGTCCCCTTCGAAATGACCTTTAACATCATACGGGGTGGGATATCGGATATCGTAACCGTCTCGGAGGAAGAGATAAAGGCGGGCATCCGGCTATTGCTGGAAACGACCCACAATCTGGCGGAAGGTGCAGGAGCGGCTCCCCTTGGGGCCGCCTTAAAGATGAAAGACCAGCTAAGGAGAAAGAAGGTAGTTATCATTCTGAGCGGGGGAAATATCGACCTGGCTACCCTCAAGTGGGTCTTAACGGATGATGGGAAACCCTCAGAGGCGCCTTAATCCTCGGATTCGACCTTGAATCCCCTCCACTGCTGTCGGCAGGCAGGGCAAAAGTTCTGGGCCTCAATCTCCTTGAAAATCTTCTCGCTGTACGGAAAACGAGTCTCACAATTCCTGCAGATAACGATCAAACCTTCCATGCTGGGAGCCTCTGGCCACGGAAAAAGAGAAGGGGGCATCTGCTCCGCAGGGCCCCGCGGAAAGGAACAGATAACCCCCGCCCCTTTTATCCACCTTTAACCTTTTCGGCAAGAAATTCGACCTGGTGTGCTATCCGGGAATCCTCCCTCATCTTTCTCTCCATATTGGCTATGGAGTAAATAACCGAGGCATGCCGTTTGTTGAAGGCTTTGCCAATGGCCTCAAGGGACTCGTTGGTCAACTTCCTACAGAGATACATGGCAACCTGCCGAGGAAGGTAGATATCCCGTCTCTTTGACCTCGATTTCATCTGATCTCTATCAACCCGGTAATACCTCCCCACCGCCTCTTGGATGAGCTCAACGGTGATGACCCGTTCCTCCTCCTTGACCACATTTCTTACTGACTCTCGAGCCAAATCCAGGTCTATTGGGCGGTGCATCAACGAGCATTGGGCGATGATATTGATGACGGCCCCCTCCAATTGTCTAACATTCCTATTGATGCGGGAAGCCAGGTATTCCAAAATGGGATCGGGGATATGAACACCCTCGGCCAATGCCTTGGCCTCTAAGATCCGCCTTCGAGTCTCCGGCTTCGGTGTCTGGAGCCGAACCACCAGGCCACAGCCCAGCCTCGACTTTAACCCCTCACCCATTTTGGGAATATCCTCCGGCGGGACAATACTGGTCAAGATGATCTGTTTGCCGGCGTTATATAAGGTATCCAAGGTATGGGATAGCTCGGCTTGGGTAGTCGGTTTTCCGCTGAAGAAATGAACCCCGTCAATTACCAGAATGTCGGAGAGTTTTCGATACTTCTCCTTGAAAGAGGTAATCTCATCCCTCCTCAGGGCTGTGACCAGTTCATTGACGAATTCCTCCGCCGATACCAGACAAATCCGAGTCTCCGGCCATTTCTTCAGCATATAATTTCCAATGGCAGTGGATAAGTGGCTCTTTCCCAGCCCCACATCGGAGTAGAAGAGAAGGGGATTATAGTGGATACCTATTTTATTGGCAACGGCCCAGGCGGCCGAATGGGCGAACTGGTTACACGGTCCGACGACAAAATGCTCGAAGGTAAACCTCTTGTTTAACCGCATCCCCCCGAAGGCGCCTCGCTTTACGTTGGGAAGCACCATCTGCCCATTTCCATTATGAGGGGAGGAAACCCGGCACCTCTTCGGGGCAGCCCTGAGGGAAACTTGCCAATCGACTCCCGAGATGGAGTGAAAGGCCTCTCTAACCGTCTTGAGGTAGTATCGGTTCACCCATTCCTTGAAGAAGGTGTTGGGACATTCCAAGACGATCTCTCCCTCCTTCACCTCTTTCCACTGCAAGGGCTTAATCCATAAGTTGAAGGTGTCAGAAGTAAGCCTTTCTTGGATAGAAGTCTTGACCTTAACCCATAGTTCTTCCATTTGTTCCCCCTGCCCCAAGGATCCTCATTCTCCTATCATCTTCCGTTATCAGGGCCCTTCATTAACAAGTCAATCGGAAACCCGGAGGAATGTCAAATGCGGTTTCGGCCGGTTACGAAATCCCTGCAATTCGAGTTTTCCACAATTAACATTGCCTTGAAAATACTCATTTCGAGGGATGATGAACGAAAAGCCCATGGAAATAAAATCCATTGGAAGAAACCACGGCTTATATCCAATAATCAATAGGTTGCCGCAGTTTTCCACGAATGTGGAAATTTTTTTCCACAATTCAAATCTGAAGATTTCTCCCTTTTTCTTCGAATTTTAAAAAATTTTGAATTCGGAAGATTTTTTTGTCGACTGGAATATCAGAGACGGAAAGGGTTCCCTTACGGGACGGATTTCCTGAAAACTGGAATAGCGTAAGGGCCCTCGCGGATGTAGCAGATTGATGGCTCGATATTGCTCTTTCTGAGCTGATAAATGGAGTAGATCAAGGCGTTTTGAACCATTGCCTGAGCTTTTTCGGAATTCGATCTGCCTCGGAATTCGGGCAGGAGAAATTCATAGCCGCTCGTCCCGGGAAGGATGACGTAATCCTCCTCTGGGATTTCTCCAGAGCAATATATGAGTCCCTCCTCGCCCACTACTTTGAGAGGCTTCCCCCAAACCTCCGGCTCCCATTGGTCCTTCGCAAACCGCCATCCTGGATGTCGAAGCAAATCCAAAAACCCATATGGCTTCTGCATTTTTAAAAGATGGCTTAGGGTCTTGTATTCCATGGAGCCGATGGGCTCCATATCCCGATTGTTGGCGGCGATGATTATGACTCCGCCCTGCTTCACAAGGGGAATGGCACCAACCGCTGCCTTCGCGGTCTGATAGTGATCCCTGCCCACGTATCCGCCGTGAGTCAGGACGACATCGAATTGCCTTTCCAGCGAGATCTCCGCATAGCCCTTGATCATCCCGAAGGCCTCCATGTGCGCTTCCACTAAATCGCCAGCGAAGACCCGCGTGAGGCGCATATCCTTGTCCAGCGTGACGTTGACCACGAAATCCACCCCCACGGTCTCGGCAACTTCCAAGGCCTCCTCATGACATGGGTTACCCTCGAGAATGAGATTGGTAGCGTTGGGATCCTCAAGGTAGTAAGGCCCGTGGAATTTCTCAATGGTCTTCACATCCACTAATCCCGGACAGATGGCCTTTCTCCCTCCGGAAATGCCCGTCATGAAATGGCTTTCCACGAGGCCCGTAGCGATCTTCAGGTCGGCAAAATAGAAGTCCTTGTTGACATAGACGTGGGTGTCCCTCCTGGTCTTCCCGATGCTGGCCAGGAGATCTTCGTTCTCACAATCGTGGTCCATGACGGTGAATTGTTCAACGACCTCCTTTCCATACATCTGGACCTTCTCCTCATGGGTACTGATCCGATGCATTCCCGTTCCCACGATGATCTTGATGTTCTCCCTCCTCAAACCCTGCGATTCTAAGGCCCGTAAAATGGGGCCGAGAATCCCCTTCTCGCCTTTATACGGCACGGGCCTGGTAATATCCGATACGGTCACCGAAACGGTCATATCCCCTGGCTTCTTCCCCTTCTTCTTGACGATCTCCTCCAATTTCGGGCTTCCAATGGGGTTCGAAAATGCCCTCTCAATCTCCTCCTGCCAATCGTCTATGTGGGGAACAGCACCCATGCTTATCTCGACCGAATTGCCCGGAACGTTGATTTCCAACGTTTCATGGCCGTACTCCAAAGGGATCCGTTTCCAGTCCCCGGTATCGACCTGGGATAGAGCCTCTTTTAAATCCCGTTTCATATTCTCCCCATTCTCGAAGTGAGTTCTTAAAGAATTGTAACCCGCCCTTGGGATGCGCTTCAAGTCCCAAAATGCCGCTTTGAGCGCGGTGGAAGACCGTTTTCCCTTCACTCCAGTGCTTCCGGTGTGTTGACCGAATTCCTTTCCGCTCAGATTACGTGTTTCGTGTCCGTGTCCGTTGTCCGTTCCCGTATCTTTCGTGCTCGTGCTCGTGATTCGTGATTCGTTATTGGTTTTTTGGCATTTGAGCTCTGACATTTTTTGCCTCAAGCCTCCAGCCTTGACCTTCTCCTTAACCTCGCCCTTAGCCTTTCATCTTTGACATTTTTCCTTCTGCCTCTAACCTCTAACCTTTTTCCCCTTTCCGACCGCAGCACCGCGATACTGAATAATGTTCGCTCCGGGGAATCCGGGCAACAGGCCCAAGGAGATTGAGACGTAGT
Organism: uncultured Syntrophobacterales bacterium; assembly: GCA_964346935.1. GTDB lineage: Bacteria > Desulfobacterota > BSN033 > WVXP01. Next base: position 7,754 of record CAYFXP010000227.1, on the reverse strand, counting down.
CATTACGATGTTCGCTATGAACCCAGGAGGCTCGATACATTTCTCCACACATTCATGGATTGCCTCAACTGTGCTGGCTATAATACAAAGGATTCTATAGGTTTGCGAAAAAGAGTGGCAAGGAGATCGAGATTGATGTACAGTTAATGCTAATGGCATGAAGAAGTGTTCTTTTGGGGCGAAAGGCCCATGAAACCCTGAGAGGAGATGAAGGGATGAGAATGCGAGATGTCATGACGAAAAATCCGATAACCGTGGATAGCGAGACTCCCATTGGCGAAGCCAAGAGGATTATGAAGGAGAAGAACATCCGGAGGCTTCCCGTGGTGGATAAGGGGAAACTGGTCGGAATGATAACCGAGAGGATGATCCTGGAGGCATCCCCCTCTCCGGCAACTACCTTGTCCATTTATGAAGTCCACTATCTCTTATCGAAAATGAAGGTCAGGGACGTCATGGTTAAAAATCCCTTGACCGTTTCGCCGGAAACGACCTTTGAGGAAACCTTGCTCTTGGGCCAAGAGAAGAGGGTCGGGGCCTTTCCCGTCGTGGACGAGGGAAAGCTGGTGGGGATTGCCACCGAATCCGATTTGGTCAGATTCATTACGTGCATATGGGGCGCGAAGGAAAAGGCCTCCACTATTATCATTGAGGGGGTGAGCCAGCGCTTCGGCCTCTTCAATGAGGTCGTCTCCGTAATCGATAAGCATGAGGTTCCCATTTTGAGCATCATGACGTATACCGCCCCGGGCAGGGTGGATTGTGACTTGATTATTCGCGTGAGAACGAAGGAAGTGGATCCCCTTATGAGGGACCTCAAGAAGGCCAAATTCAAAGTGGTCTATGGCGGGTAAAGAAATGCCCGTGTTCACCTTTATGCCGCCGAAAACCGGTTGACAAACGTTGCGCAAGAGGCCTTATATCTCACCAACTACAGAAGAATAAGGAGGAACATCATGCCGTACGGTTACAACGGAAAGGTGTTGAGGGTCGATCTGGACGCCGAATCCATCAACGTGGAGGAACCCCAGGACATCACTTATAGCCGCTACCTCGGGGGAGGAACGCTCGCCCTCAATTATTTGCTGAGGGAGTTGGAGGCGAAGTCGAACCCATTGGGGCCCGAAAACCTCCTCGTCTTTGCGGGATCGGTGATCGCTGGCACGCCTGCTACGGGCTTGAGCCGCTTCTCGGCAGCCGCCAAATCCCCATTGACCGGTGCCTTCGGAGAGGCAGAGGCGGGGGGCTGGTGGATCCCGGAATTGAAATTCGCCGGATTCGATGCCATTGTTATCAAGGGAAGGGCATCAAAGCCTGTTTACCTCTGGGTCCACGATGGCGAGGCGGAGATCCGCGATGCGGGCCACCTCTGGGGAAAGGAAACGAAGGAAACCGAGGAAGGGATTCGAGGAGAACTTGGGGATGAGCGGGTTCGTGTGGCCCTCATCGGCCCGAGCGGCGAGAAATTGGTGAAGTTCGCGTGCATTCTCAACGAGCTTAAACACGCCCACGGAAGGACTGGGCTGGGGGCCGTCATGGGATCGAAGAACCTCAAGGCCATCGCCGTGAGGGGGAAAAAGAGGATGAAGGTGGCAGACGGGGAGGCGGTCAAGCGGTTGACCAAGTGGCTGCGGGATACTTACGAGGAACCCTATTTTAGCCTCGGCAAGCTAGGGACAGCCCGCGTTGCTCCCATGTTGAGCGAGCAGGGGATCCTGCCCACGCTCAACTTCCGGGAAGGATCCTTCGACGGCGCCGATGCCATCGGCGGGGAAACCATGGCAAAGACCATTCTGGTCCGTCGGGGCACCTGCTACGGCTGCTTCATCCGGTGTAAGCGGGAGGTTCAGGTGGGGGAGCCTTACTTCGTGGATCCCATCTACGGAGGCCCGGAATACGAGACGGTGGCCGCCTTTGGTTCCCTGTGCGGCATCGCGGACCTGAATGCCATCGCAAAGGCCAACCAGATCTGCAATGCCTACGGCCTCGATACCATCTCCGTGGGGAGCCTCATCGCCTTCGCACTGGAGTGTTACGAAAACGGCATCCTCACCAAGGGTGACACTGATGGCCTCGACCTCAGATTCGGCAATACAGAAGCCATGCTGTGAATGCTGGAGACGATCGCGAACCGCGAGGGCCTGGGGGATGTCCTCGCTGAGGGATTATGCCCGGCGGCGGAGAAATTCGGGAAAGGGGCTGACAATTTCGCCATGCACGTGAAGGGCCAGCCAATCCCCTTCCACGAGCCCAGGGGGAAGGTGGGAGTAGGCCTCGGCTATTCTGTTTCCCCGACCGGAGCCGACCACATGGAAATTCCCCACGACCCCTTCTGGACATCCGAGGCGGGAATTGCCCTTCTCAGGCCCCTAGGAATCCTTGAGCCTGTGGATTCCCTCGATTTGGGGCCCAAGAAGGTACGACTCTTCGTTTACCTCCAGCAGTACTGGAACCTCCTCAACTCGCTTGGCATCTGCATGTTCACGGCAAAGCCTTTCGGGCCCCATACCCTCAACTCGATTGTGGACTACGTCAAGGCGGTAACCGGATGGGAGACGAGCCTCTTCGACCTCCTCAAGGTGAGCGAGAGGTACGCTGCCATGTCGAGGATGTTCAACCTGCGCGAGGGGTTTACCGCAAAGGATGATATCCTGCCCGATCGCTTCTTCCAGCCCATGGAGGGGGGAACCCTAAAAGGGAAGAACATAGACCAGGAAGAATATCTGAAGGCCGTGGAGGCCTATTACGAGATGATGGGCTGGGATCCCGAGACGGGAATCCCGAGTAAGGCCACGCTCGCCGAGTTGGATCTCGACTGGCTCGCCCAATGATGGGCAGGAGAGGTTTTGAAATATTCCTGTTGCGCGAATAGAGCCAGTAATTACCGGAAATGAGGGGAGGCTTGGAGGGCCCGTAGCGACTAGCTTCCCTTTATTTCCTCCTTGAGCAGGTAGTGATAACCAATCCCTCTACCGCCCAGATATGTACGATAGAAGCTGCCGTCCTTCTCCTCCACCTCCACCTTTCGATTGCTTAGGTCGACGTGCAGGATCTTGGCTCGATAGCCGTATGCCATGGTGAATCCCTCCTCCTAGTACTTCCCCAATTTATCTTATCTCACGAGGCAAATGCAATGATAGGTCATACCGGAGTTTCCTCAATTTTGTCGAGAACACCGTTGTTCATGAACGAAACCTGCTGGAGAAAAGGTGAAAGGCTAAGGCTAAAGTTTAGGTTAAGGTTAAGGAGAAGGTCAAGGCTGGAGGCTTGAGGCAAAAAATGTCAGAGCTCAAATGCCAAAAAACCAATAACGAATCACGAGCACGAGCACGAAAGATACGGGAACGGACAACGGACACGGGCACGAAACACGTAATCTGAGCGGAGGGGAATTCGGGCAACAGACCAGAAGGTACTGAAGCACAAGAACAACGGCGTTCACTTGTGAAGACCAGCATTTCTTATATAATCAAGAAGTTACACAAAAGCATCTTAGAAAATTCAGAAAACTGCGGCAAATCATCCCGGGCTCTTGAACCAAGACAATGGACGAGTGAGAACGATACCGATTCGCATCACAAATCGCCAATTAATGAGGAAAATGTTAAGAATCTTTAGCTAACTAATGCTATTCGGAGATATTCCCCGATAGTCGAGATTGCAATCGAAAGCGGTTATACTATGATATGTTTTTGATATGTTTTTATGATCTTTCCTTGACAAGTCCAAACTGGACAAGCGGACGAGAAATTTCCTCACGGGGATAGACAACATAACGTTCATCGGAGGGGAATGGACATTGGAACGGGAGAGAAGAGATTCCGAGAGGATTCCATTTGAAATCCCGGTTACCTTCGAGATCGGCAGAAATACCTTTTTCGGCACGACGTCCAATCTCTGCGACAATGGCATGATGATCGAGTCATCCCTGGCCCAGGTGAATATCCGCAAGATACTCAAGACCCTTCTTAAGGCCGATGAATGTCAGGTGGAGGTCAACTATTCCGTCAAGGGCAGGCTATTTTCGAGGCCCGGAACGATACGGCACTACCATTTGGATTTCCGTGGAAGTAAAGCAGCTTGCCGTTTCTCCTTTGGGGTGTGGATCCCAAAGTTGAAGATGAGATATGAGCAGGGACTATAATCGGCCCAATTCAAAGGGAGCCCTCGCCATGAGGGCTCATAGCCACATCTTCAACAAAACCCTCATGTAATCTCCCCTCTTTTTTGGGTCTACTTGACAATCCATTGTTCCTCTGATTTTTTTAGAATAATCATGCGAGCCCCACTGGAGCACCTACCAACTTATCGTGAATTACCATGCACACATGGCGTGTAGCTCGCCAGCCAAATAGACTACCTCCACATTTGGGGATGGAGATCCCTAAAAAATGCCTCTATGGAGGGGTAGGCTATGAACAAGGTGCGAAGGGCAAAACACTCCCTCATCGACATGGATGGGGTAATATATCGAGGTAGCAAAATGATTCCCGGCGCCGACCGTTTTGTTAAACGCCTGGAAGCGCTTGGCCGCAAATTTCTCTTCTTAACCAATAGTTCGGATAGCACACCGGTACATCTCCAGGAGAGGCTATCGGCGATGGGTATCGAGGTGGATGTGGAGTGTTTCTATACATCGGCTTTGGCAACGGCAGCATTTCTCCAAGCACAGAAGCCAGGGGGAAAAGCCTTCATCATAGGAGAGCGGGGGTTGAAGGAAGCCCTCTCTGAAGTTGGGTATACGATCACTGACAAGGATCCGGACTACGTCGTTCTCGGGGAGACGAAGAACTATGATTTTTACCAGATCGCAACGGCAACCCGGTTAATAGAAGGAGGAGTGCCTTTTATCGCGACGAATCCAGACGTAACGGGTCCCTTTGATGGGGGAATTATACCGGCTTGTGGCTCATTCGCCGCCCTGATTGAGAGGGCAACGGGGAGGACACCCTATTTCATCGGCAAGCCAAATCCCCTCATCATGCGCAAGGCCCTGAGGAGATTGGACGTTCACTCAACGGAGACGGCTATTATTGGAGATCGAATGGATACGGATATCGTGGCCGGTATAGAAAGTGGAATGGAAACTCTGTTGGTGTTGAGCGGGGTTACTGATCGAGAGGATCTGGCCAAATATCCCTACAGACCCAACTTCATATTCGATTCCATCGGTGATATTGAACCCTAATCCCCTTTGTGACGTCCCTTTACCACCAGAAGTCAAACATTTTCGGAGGTGTCCCTAACAATAGTAAAGGAACACAAGGGGGAAATGCTGCTGGAGGAGAAGGTCTCCTGGAGTTTAAGTAAACGGGGATTTTAAACAGAACGAAACCGCACCAACACCAGTATACTTTTATTGCTTTCTCAGGATGATGCTATCCCTCCTCTTTGATACGGCAAACTTATCCCCTTTCTTGAAGCCGAGCTGGTCCACCAGCAATGGTTTGCTGAGAAGGATAGTTCCCCTCTTGCCGATGGTTAAAGGTCTGGTCCTCGGCCCTGCTTTTTTCGCTTGTCTCTCTGTCATGATATCCTTTATCTTCCCGGCTTCAACCAACGCATCATAGTACACCTTCTTCAGCGAGGCTTTTGTCTGGATACCGAGCTCCCTCATTATCTCCTTGTCGGGCATGCCTTTTCTCACCATTTCTATTATCTTCTTCTCCATGTCATCCTCCTCCGATTAGGACTTGCCGATTTTATACAATAAATTTTCCCGGGGAGCAAGAAAAAAATAGTGTTTAAATAATTTTCCCGCCTTGGATTATACTCCTGAACATTTGATGAAACCTTCGCTTACTTCCTCATCATTAAAAAGGCCCTTTTGAACATGTATATTCATCCTTATCTCGGCTACACGTCGTCATTGTCCCCTTACGAAAAATGACCTAAATGGAAAACATTTCCCCACCTGTTTGAGAAGTACTAATGAGTGTTGATTGTCCGGGGTTGCCTCGACATTTTCCCTTTTATCTCGGAGAATCGGTCCCGCCCACCGTGAATGAAACAAACCATGCTCTGCAGTCTCCCTTGAACGAAAAATCACCAAGAACCCCTTGCAAAGGGAGCCGATGATGTCTATAATATAAGTAATTACTTACTAAGTTTTGCGGGGGACAGGGGAAAACAAATGAAGAGAAACGAACGCCTGAGCGGTGAAGAGAGGCGCAAACAGATAATCAATGCTGCCCTCACCCTGTTTGCCGAGAGGGGATTCAGCGGAACTAGAACCAGGGAGATCGCTGAGCTGGCTACCGTGAGCGAAACCCTTATCTTTCAGCATTTCAAGACCAAGGAGGACCTCTACCGCGCGGCTTTAACCGAGCTGTTCAGCCAGTATCCGGTACCGCCGGAGGTTGAGGGCAAAATGGCTGAAAAGGACGATGTTGAGGTCTTCAAAGCCTTTGCCCTGCACGTCGTCAAGCACGGAAGACAAGATCGAAGGATCGTCCGGCTGGGCATTTTCAGTGCCATGGAGGGCCCCCGCTTCGGCGAGATCTTTCACCAGGGGGGAGATGCAGGCCCGCTCCCCCAGCTGTTGAGTCCCTATATCCAAAAGAGGATTGAGGACGGGGCGTTTAGGACGGTCAACGCCCAGATTGCGGCCCAGCTCTTCATCGAGACGGCGAACATGTATCTGGCCGACCAAGAGGCATCCATAAGCGGGCCACCCCTCCCATTCCCGTACGAGGAAGTGGTCGATACTCTCGTGAGGATCTTCTTGGACGGTCTCAAAACATAGGGGCACCATCTAGGAGGCAACTCCACTGTCAGAACCCCTTCTTATGCGCACCGGGAGAGGAAGGCGACAGATGAAACGCACTCTTTGTGCCATATTTGCTCTTTCGGCCCTGCTTCTAACCCTCGTTCTCGCAGCCGGGTGCGATCGCTCAGAGGGTAAGATGGAGACCAAGAACACTCCTTCCCAGATAAAGCGTGTTAAGGTATCCGTCATCACGACAAAACCGACACCGATCAAGGATGTGCTCTTTCTTCCAGGCGAAACTGAGGCCTGGCAAGACGTGCGCTTGGCCTCCGAGACGGATGGCGTCGTCGAGGAAATAGATCCCAAGGAAGGGGACTTAGTGAGGGAGGGGCAGCTCATAGCTCAGATTGACGTCTCAACCCTCAAGGCCGCACTTGATCAAGCGGAAGCCTCCTTCGACTTGGCTGATAAGCTCTATCAGCGCCGAAAACTCCTCTTCGAACGAAAGGTCATTGCAAAGGAGGAGCTCGACCGCAGCGCCAACGAGCGTACCCTCGCCCTGACCAGCCTCCGCAGGGCCAAGGTCATGTACAAACGAGGGTTCCTCCATTCGCCCATTAACGGCCTGATCAACCGCCTCTACGTGGATGTGGGCGAATTCGTGGACAGGGGGAACCCGGTGGCGGACTTGGTCAATGTCGATAAGATCAAGATCAATGTCAACGTGCCAGAACTCGATGTGCGGTACCTTCGCGTCGGGCAAAAAGCCATGGTCACGGTTGACGCCTTTCCTGGAAGGCGCCTAACGGGAACCGTCGACTTCGTCGCTTACAAGGCCGACCCGGCCACCAAGACCTTTCACGTCAGGGTTGTTATCGAAAACCCGAAGCGCGCGATCAGGCCAGGCATGATCGCGCGGCTTGCCCTCTTGCGCAGGATTATCCCCGACGCCCTCGTTGTTCCCCTGTTTGCCCTGATTGACAAGGGCGGCGAACGCATAATCTTCGTGGAAAAAGATGGCATCGCCTACTCCCGAACCGTCAGC
>CAYFXP010000226.1:0-6225 GCA_964346935.1 uncultured Syntrophobacterales bacterium | reverse complement strand
AGGACGATATAGACATTTGGGCCCAGGAGAGGATATCAGAAAATTCCAGTGATATAGGCTAAAAGCTCAAAACTGTATAATTTGGAAGATAAGCTTTTGACCATTTGGATTTAGATATTGTTTAGTATTTAGTGTTTCGGCCTGCGACGAGCTCGGTTGAGTCGATTTACAATTTGTTCCCTGCTTGACTTATGCGCACCTATTTAAGGCGCTATATATAGGGGGGGAGATGGGCAGGAGGATAGAGATTCGGAGAAAAACCAAGGAGACGGAAATTAGCCTCAGGCTTGATCTCGATGGCTCAGGACAATGTTCCATTGCTTCCGGAATCCCTTTTTTCGACCACATGCTGCGCCTATTCGCCGCGCATGGATTCTTTGATCTCCATCTTGAAGCGGAAGGCGACACGGAAGTTGACTTTCACCATACCGTGGAAGATATTGGGATATGCCTGGGGGATGGATTTAAGAAAGCGATAGGAGAGGGGAGGGGGTTACGCAGGTATGGAATGGCTATCATTCCCATGGACGAGACTTTGGTTTCCGTGGCGTTGGATTTGTCAATGCGGCCTTACCTGGTCTACCATCCGGGCCTGAACAGGAAGAAGGTGGGTCTGTTCGATTTGGATTTGATCGAGGAATTCTTTCGGGCCTTTGTAAACCATGGTGGCATCACGCTCCATATTAATACGATGTATGGAAGGAACAGCCACCATATTATCGAGGCTATCTTCAAAGGGGTCGGGAGATCCTTAGATATGGCCTGCTCTTTGGATCGGAGAATAACGGGGGTAATGTCGACAAAGGGGAGTCTGTAGGGAAAGGGATGAGAGATGGGGGCAAGGAAAAACGTCAGAGCGATCGCATGGATTTTCTTCCTTTTTTTCCTTGGGTCAGGTTGTGCGAGCACTGGATTACGGGTTGAGAGGCCTATTCGATCGGCCGTGGTGATTCCCTTCTTCGTAGCGATCCCCTCGGAGGGGGGGAGGAGGTTTGCCGAAGATCCCATTAGCGGCCGTCTTTTTGTGGCCGGTGAAATTGTCCCCAATGCACGGAGGGACCTTACAGAACTCATATACCAAAAATTGACCGGCTTCCCGCAACTTCAGCTCGTCCCCTTAAGGGAAGTAGAGAGGGCGATGAAGCAGGAGGATTTTTCGACAGATCCGATCCCCTCAGCACAGAAGATAGGGGAGGCTTTTGAGGTAGAGGGAGTTGTTTTGGGATGGGTATTTCGATACGAGGAGCGGATTGGCAGTGCCATTGCTGTGGAGCGTCCCGCATCGGTCTCTTTTTCTATCCACTTATTTGGCGTAAAAGAGGGTCGGATTCTTTGGAGGGGGGTATTCCAGGAGACCCAACAACCGTTAAGTGAAAACATACTGAAGTTCACCGCTTTTTTGCGCAGGAGGGGACGGTGGCTAAGGGCCAAAGGCTTGGCCAGCGTGGGCATGGATGAGGTGCTGGTTTCCTTTCCCGCCTCGAGGGAAAGCCTCGCACCTGAGCCCGAACCTGAGGGACCATAGTGGAAATCATTCCAGCCATCGATCTCAAGGGAGGGAAATGTGTTCGCCTTTTTCAGGGACGACGCGATCGGGGAATGATTTTTTCGGATCGGCCCTGGGAGGTTGCCCAAAGGTGGGAGAAGGAAGGAGCAGGGCGGTTACACGTGGTCGATTTGGACGGGGCCTTTTACGGGAGGCCAGTCCACGAGGGGGAAATCGAACGAATCGTGACATCGGTAGCCATCCCCGTGCAGGTGGGAGGGGGGATGAGAAACCTGGAGGCGATGGAACGATATCTCTCCATAGGGGTGGATCGTATCGTCCTGGGAACCGTGGCACAACGATTCCCTGATTTCGTGAGGCAGGCATGCTCAAGATTTCCTTCCAAGGTTATGGTCAGTATCGATGCCCGAGATGGGAAGGTTTCCGTAGAAGGTTGGAGGGAAGTGACATCAGTTGAGGCGATTTACCTCGCACAGCGAATGGAGAGGCTGGGTGTCAGCGGTCTCATATTTACGGATATCGGAAGGGACGGGACCGAGGGGGGTGTTAATCTCCTTCAAACACGGAACCTTACCGCGGCCGTCAATATCCCTGTGATTGCAGCGGGAGGAGTTTCCGACCTGGGTGACATTAAGGCGCTATTGGAGATGGAAGAGCTCGGGGTGATAGGCGTGATCATAGGCAAGGCCCTCTATTCAGGAAGTATCCATCTCGGCAGAGCTTTAGCGCTGGCACGGCGTAAACGGTCGTTGGAGAGCAGGGAATTTCCGTAAGCGGCGATGTTGAAGCGAATTGTCATCTTCTTAGGCACTGGTTGCTACATCGGTTATTCTCCATTAGTCCCGGGAACAACGGGGACATTGGCGGCAATTCCCATATATTTCCTCCTCTCTCGCCTCCCCTTCCTGTATTACCTGGTGATCGTATTGGGTTCCATCTACGTTGCCATATGGGCTTCGGATAGAGCTGAGGTTATCTTCCAATCCAGGGATTGCAGACATATCGTCATTGATGAGGTGGTTGGATTCCTGGTGACAATGTTCATTGTTCCCCCGACCTGGAGAAACATACTCCTGGGCTTCTTCATTTTCCGTGCCCTCGATATCATTAAACCCTTCCCCATTCGGGCCCTCGATGAGAGGGTGAGGGGAGGATACGGCGTAGTCTTGGACGATATCATCGCCGGCATCTACGCCAACCTCATTATTCATATCCTGCACGTAACCTTGCTAAAGGGGGGATAAGGGGATGAAGAAGGATAGCAGGCCGGAAGAGGAAATTGGACTCCTCCTGAGGCGAAGGGGAGCGACCCTGTCCGTGGCTGAGTCATGCACAGGCGGATTGATCGCCCATCGAATAACCAACGTATCGGGGAGTTCGGATTATTTCGAGATGGGCATTGTGAGTTATAGCGACTACAGCAAGGTTGAACTCCTGGGCGTTCCAAGGGGCGACATCGATCTTTATGGAGCGGTGAGCCATCAGGTGGCCGAAAAGATGGTACGAGGTATTCGTATAAGGGCGAAAACGGATATCGGTTTGGCTACCACGGGTATTGCAGGTCCCTTAGGAGCTACTCGTCAAATGCCGGTGGGGACCGTATTCATCGGCCTGGGTCACGAAGGTGGAACTGAGGTCAGGGAATTCCATTTTAAGGGTAATCGGAAGGAGATCAAGGAGAAGGCGTCCCAGGAAGCCCTTGAGATGCTCATGCACTACCTTATGGAGATGGACAATAAGGCTTGCAAGAAAAGGAAATCATAAATTCTCAATGCGAAAACCTGAACGCTATTCATATTCAATGACCCAGACCCTAAGGGGAACCACTAAACACAAAACACTAATGATCAAATGGCTAAAACGTTTAGGATTTAGATATTTGTATTTAGGGTTTGGAGCGAAGCGACCTTAGTATTCAATCCTTGTTTGAGTTGGGCGCACTTAATTGGGGCGTTACAGGTAAGTCTTATTCCAATTCCTTTTCCCCTCATGGCGGAACGTTTCCACGACTTCCAACTGCTTTCTCGCTACCATGTCATAATCGAGGAGATACGGAGGATTCCTGCCCCGAGGATCTTTCTTATCTCGAGCCTACCTGGGGCGGCCGAAAGACCGGGGAAGGAAGTTGGGATTTTTCCATCCTCCTTCAATCCCATTACCAACGGACATATGGCGATCCTTAAAAGAGCAGCTGGCATTAGGGCATTCAAGGAGATTTTACTGATGTTGGATACTCAGGCGATGGATAAGGAGATGTTTGGGGCGACCTTGGAGGATCGGCTGTTGATGCTGCAGCTCTGCTTCGAGGGGCGCCCCCGGTTTTCCATTGGAGTGAGCAATCGAGGGCTCTTTTTGCCCAAGGCAGCGCTATTGAAGGAGATGTACCCGAAGGGAACGGATATAACTTTCATTGTTGGTTATGACACCCTGGTAAGGGTGTTTGACCCAAAGTACTATGGAGACCCCAAGAGACAATTGGACCGCCTCTTCGCATGCTGTGCATTTATGGTGGCAAATCGGGGAAACCATGGGAGGGAAGCGTTACAAGAGCTCATGGCGGTGGGGGAGAACAGGAGGTTTGCGGGAAAGGTCCAGTTCTTCGAAATACCGAATCATGAGGCCCAGATGTCATCAAGCCAGGTGCGCCAGAGGGTAAGGAAGGGGAGGCCCTTTGCCCATCTCGTTCCGTCCCAGGTGAAGGATTTCGTTGAAAGGGTAAAAGTCTACGGGCCGGACAGGAAGGTTGGCCCGCAGGGTCAAAGAGTAAATCCCTATGATCTCAGGACCCAGGTCCTGCGCAGATTGTATGTCCTCTATCCCCAGGGAAGGGCCGACATCGATGTCGGGAAAATAGTCAACAAGGTGGTTGAGGGGATGAAAAATGGTCGGCGCCTTGACATACTGCTGGATTCCGTTACTTATATGCCAATGATGTCGGGGAGATAATCAGAACATAATGCAAAAGGATAATATTGAACATAAGCTTTACCCCCTGGAAGATTTATAGTAGTATGGAGGAAAATTTTTCCCGGGATAACAGGGGAGGAGGACGGCAATGAAGTTGCAAAGGTTTGATGGTTGTTGGACGGCCATGGTTACGCCCATGGATGAAAGGGGGGAACTTGATCTGGAGGGATTGAGGAAGAACACGCGCTTTCAGATGAGCCAAGGAGCGAAATTGGTTCCAACGGGGACAACGGGAGAATCCCCGACCTTGGACTGGGAAGAACACGATACGGTTATTGAAGAGGTGCTCAAATTGGCAAAGGGTGAGACCTTCGTCATGGCGGGGACGGGAAGCAACTCCACGAAAGAAGCCTTGAGGGCCACGAGGCACGCCGACGAAGCTGGAGTTGATGCAGTATTGCTCGTCGACTGCTACTATAACGGGCCTTCATCTCTGGAGCTCCGGACCCAATATCACGGGGCCATCGCAAAGGAATTTTCGGGCCTCTTCATCACCCCCTATATTATTCCGGGACGGACGGGAACCCAGATGGAGGTAGAGGATTTGGCCATCCTCAACAGACAGTGCAAGAACGTGCGGGCCGTGAAGGAAGCAACGGGAGACTTGGAGAGAATGGCTAAGACGCGGGTTCTCTTGGGAGACGATTTTGACATCCTCTCGGGGGATGACGATATCACTTTTGAGATGATGGCGCGCCACGACATCTCGGCATCGGGTGTTGTCTCGGTTATCTCCAACGTCGTGCCCGGGGCCATAGCGGAGATGACGAGGGCTATCCTTGGGAACGAAAGGGATAAGGCAACCCAGTTAAAGGAGGCTTTGGATCCGCTCTTTAGGATCGTCACCGTGAAAACCGTAGAGGACTACGAAGGGTTCACCGTCCCCTGCAAATTCAGAAACCCATTGCCCATCAAGACCTTGATGAACGGCTTAGGCCTGCCCTCGGGGCCGTGCCGGCCCCCATTGGGGAAGATGACGCCCAAGGGGGTGGAGGTGATTCGCGGGGCCATCAAGGCCGTTTACGAGAGAAATAAGGAGATTGTGGTGCCCATCCAGGACTACTATAAGGTGAACCTCAAGGAGAGAATCGAGAACGATGAGTATTGGAGGTGAGGGGAAAAGTCAAAGAGCTAACGAGAGATAGGTCACCCAGTTTGGGGTTTGCCGAGGGAGAGCAAGGGCGGGGATTTTTTAGTTTTCGATTGACATTTTTTTCACTTCTACTATACTTTATGGAGTTCAAGTCCCGGGTATCCTTTCGCATGAGAGGAAATTAGCCATGGCTGAAGAGCAAGAGAAGAAGGAAGGTCTCTTCCAGAGAGTTACCAAGGCCGCCAGGGAGGTCATTTACGGGATGGCCGCCCACGACACCGCCCGATTTGCCCTCAAGACCCGCGGGAGCATGGAGCATCTCTTCATCTTGATTACCATGGGTGACCTCTTGGGGGTGCCGATCCTTCCTCCCTACTATTCCCTTCGCCTTCTTCCCTACGTGGTTCCCCAGGTAAAGACCTGGAAGCGTAGAATGCTTCGGGAGCGGGATCTCACTGATGCCCTCGCATAGGAGCTGGGGGTCTGCTAGAGGGACGGAATTAACTCATAACGATACTGAGTCGAATTACTTATAGGCAAGGAGGTGCGCCATTTCACTCGCTGACATTTTCACCAAATACCCCGATCGACGGTATATCATGTTTGGAGGAAAAGGAGGCCTGGGCAAGACTACCTTCTCCGCGGCAACGGCCTACCA
>CAYFXP010000225.1:0-9315 GCA_964346935.1 uncultured Syntrophobacterales bacterium | reverse complement strand
ATTCCACGGGAGGCCGAGTATCGATAATTCCGGGGATTGCGACATGCCTCGATAAGCTTCCGGACAATGTGCCGAGGAGTGGGAATATCGGGATTGCCCATCCCGAGATCCACGATGTCTTGTCCTCTGTTCCTTGCCGCTTGTTTCAGTTCATTGACGACAGCGAAGACATATGGTGGGAGGCGACCAACCCGATGGAAATCCTCAATCTCTTTAGTCAACAGGTTACACCTCCTGGTATTGCACCTCTCAAAGTTATTTGGCCGTCTTGATCCACAAAAGTATCGAGTCAGCATCTATAATTCAATTTCTTGTGCGATGTCAAGGGCAAATTCTCCGGAGTTTTCTAATTCTTATTGGGGGATTTTCCTAACCTTTTGATTTCATAATAGATTCTGTTTTTTCAAGAGAACACCGTTGCCCCTTCGCTTCGGTGCTCGTGAGGTAGCCCAAGATCTCCGGAAAAATCGCTCCTCGCCGCTCAACCATATTTTTTCGACGATTCCAGCGTTCACGCCATCTTCAGCCCTGAACTGGGTTTGCAGCCGCTCGGGTCACCAAGGAGTGGTTGTCGAAAAAATATAATTCGCGCTCAGAGCTCCTTTTCCGAATTCCCGGGCATCTAAATTCTGCTCACGGACAACGGCCTTCTCGACAAAATTGAGGCAACTCCGACAAATCTTCGGGTTTTCATTTTATGTTTTGGCCTCTACCTCCACCAAATTGCCATGGAAACTCGCGCCCCCTCCCATGTCGTTCTGCTCATCGGAAACCAGTTGGTTGATTCCCCCGCCGAAAGGGCTGTGTTTATTCCACCATATGGATTCAGCGACTACTACGCCCGGCATGACCCCCTCTGTCAATTGAGCGAAGAGGAAGCATTGTCCTCGATCGTTGTATACCCTTACCAGGTTCCCGGTTCGGATGCGGCGAGCCTCAGCGTCGCGGGGGTGGATCTTCAGAGTAGGGTTCCCCTCGATCTTCCTCAACCTATCGGACACCCCAAAGGTGGTATTGAGGAAGTTATGGGCAGGGGGGGTGATGCAGTGGAGCGCATACCTTGCTCCTTCCTTCATGGTTTCAAGGCCCTCCCTGATTGGGATATGGGTCGCCACTGGGGGAAAGCCCTCCCGGGCCAAGGCCTCCGAATAAAACTCCGCCTTTCCGGAAGGGGTGGGAAATCCATTTTCGAAGGGGAGGAACGGCTTCGGCAAATTGAGCCTTAACGGCCGGCCGGGGGTGAGCTTCTCATAGGTGATGCCGTTTAAGAAGGAATGGTTTACCTCCAAGGCCTGACGGATAATATCTTCCTCAGAATCCAAGAAACAGGCCTCTCCAAAGCCCATTTCTTTTGCCAAAAGGCTGAACACCTGCAAATTGGACTTGGCCTCCCCTATGGGGTTGATGACAGGGCTCGCCATTTGTATGTAGAGGTGGCCATAGCTGATGTAAAGATCCGTGTGTTCGAGGAAGGTGGTGGCGGGCAGGACAATGTCGGCGTAATCCACCGTGTCAGTCAGAACCTGCTCATGGACAACAGTGAATAGATCCTCCCTTCTCAGTCCTTCCAGGACCTTGGACTGATGGGGGGCAACGGCAGCCGGATTGCAATGGTACACGAAAAGGGCCCTTATGGGCGGATCATTTGCATGGAGCAAGGCCTCCCCGAGGCGGATCATGTTGATGGATCGAGGTGTTCCCCGGATAAGGTCCTCACGGAACAGCCTCTCCCAGTTCAACCGAAATGCGGGGGTACAGCTGCCAAAAGCCCCCCCACCGGGGAGGCTCCATGCGCCTATCAGGGCCGGAAGACAGGATAAGGTCCGAAAGGTCATCCCACCATTGCTCTGGCGTTGTACCCCGGATCCGATCCGAATCGAGGAAGGCTTGATAGTCGCATATTCCCTTGCGAGGCGACGGATGTCGTCTTCGGGGATTCCCGTTATAACGGAGGCCCTTTTCGGCGGGAAGCGACTTGCCTCCTTTCTCAATTCATCAAAACCAATGGTCTTCTCCCTGACATAGTCCTCATCATGGAGGTTTTCCTCGATGATGACCTGCATCATGGCCATAGCGAGGGCGGAATCGGTGCCGGGTCGAATGGAAATGTACCAGTCTGCTAGCTTCGCCGTACGGTTTAAATAGGGGTCGATTACCACCAACTTCGCCCCCCGTCTCCTGGCATCCCGGACAAAGGGCATTACGTGAAGATTCGTGGTAAGGGCATTGACCCCCCAGAGGATAACTATCTTCGACAGGGCGAAATCCTCGGGGTCTATTCCCAGGGGAGTCCCGTTGGTATAGGTTATTCCCTTTTGACCCGTCGATGTACAAATAGTCCGTTCCAACAGGGAGGCCCCTAGGCGGTGGAAAAAGCGGTGTCCCACGGTATTCCGGTGGACCACCCCCATGGTCCCTCCAAAGGAGTATGGCAAGATAGCCTCCGGCCCGAATTCGTGGCCGATTTGCTTGAAACGATCCCCGATTTCCCCTAAGGCCTCTTCCCAGCTTATAGCTTTGAATTTCCCCTCCCCTTTCGGACCCGTTCGCTTCAATGGCCCCTTGACGCGAAGGGGAGAGTAAACCCTATCTACGTAATGTCGGACCTTATGGCAGACCAGTCCCCGCGTAAAGGGATGCTCTGGATCCCCCAGTATTCGATTTATGTATCCGTTGCTTACCTCAATCAACAGACTGCACGTATCAGGGCAATCATGGGGACAGACCGACCTCTTCACCTCTTTCACTTCCTCAACTCCTCTTGCCCGACTCCCCCGACCTCTTTCTCCCAGGGGTTGTTGGACTCACCCCGGTATCACCATTGATGGCTTCGTAAAAAGTCCAACTGCCATTCGACAAGCTCATGGCCCTAAGCAAAGTCGTAGGGCTGCGTTACGCTTCATCTTTCATCATTGCGGCGCACTGATAAGTACGCCTCACTCCTCAAGATTCGCAAGCCTTGCATTGGTGCTTTTTACTTTGCCGTCCCATTTTTGATTTCTTCCCAGTTCATCAACATTAGCAGGTTTTCGATTTAGCGCAAAAATTGATCATGCACGATTCCCTAAACTTACAATATTCATTGGGTTGAGGACAGGGGTTTTTCGTGATGTCGATCTCTTGTTGATATTTTTGGCAGCAGAGGCGCCCAAGAAGGGCTTTCGCTCTTGATTTGGTTGGGCTGTATGAATCTATATCGTCAGGTCCCCCATGGGATATGCGACGCGAAGCCTCCGGGTGTTTCGATTTCGGCTGTCTTTTTGCCAATATTTCGACCGAGGGAGCTGTGGGTTTGGAACAGAGTTGGGGGTATGATACCGCAAAATACTACCAGTTTTTTAGGTGCATCACAAGGCAGGACTGCCCTTGAAAGCCCGCCCTCAGTCTATGGGCTCCAAAGGCGATTCAATCGATTAGAGAAAGGACCTAAAGAAGAGGGAATATGACGTCTATCAGGTTTTTTTCAGCGCCACGTTTCCACTGCAGTCGTCGATTCCCGAATGATAAAAACCCTCTCGTTATTGCTTTCCTGATCGGCGGGAAAAATAAAAAATCCCTTCCTGTCCGGTGCATACCCATTGGTCGAGCCGTACATCACTTCCCCATCGAAAAAGGTAACCTTTATCTTTAAACTAGGGATGTTTTCGAGGCTCTCCAAGGAGAATTCGTCGACACCCCGGTGGTCTTTGTTTCCCTCGAAGGTTTTGACGAAAAAAACCGCCTTCAGTTGGGAATTGGACACCTCGGCGACTTCCTTAGCATATTGGGTCTTCATGGTGACGTGGAAGACTTCCTTGTGGGGGTTAAAATCGTAAGTGAACCCCTTTAGCATTTTTCCGTCTCGAAACCGGACAACGACCTTATTCTCTATCTTCGGCATGATCACGATAACATCCCCTTTTCTCCCTTCGGAACTCAATTTCTGGATTGGGATATCAGTAATCAGAGAGCAAAACCTGTGCCAATATGCTTGAACATTCATTTCTTCGGGGCGGGGGATTTGATTCAATGGCCAAGCACTCGTGTTTCGGGCAAATATAGAGGCATTGGGTGCGGGCCCTGCTAAGGCAAGAGAGGTTCAATTTGGGGGGTGTCCGCAATCATGACATGTGCGTATGGACTAATTAATTACGCCAGAGTGACATTTTTCGGCTCTCGTGTCCTGTGGGTCCACTGATAAACCAGCAGATCTGCCCGCTTTGAAATTCCCATGCAGGGCAATTTCGTCTCGTCCCCATGGGGCACATTCGTATTCCCCAACAGGTCTTCTTCGTCCTATTCGGGGCCCTTTTCATGGCCAAAAGGAAGAGCACCTGGCGTGCAATGTGTAGGGGGATGTTTCTCCACCCCTGCTCAAAACTCTGTACCGCTTTAAGGGAGGCGCCCAGTAACTGCGGCATTTGGTTCTGAGTTTTTCCCAAGTGGCGGCGAATTTTGGAAAATTCCTTTTTGTTCATCCGAAATCTCCACCGCGTTTGTTTGATCCTACTAAAATGGGGATCTTGCCAAAAGGTTTCATCTGTTGTCCTGGGAAATTTCAGAGATCCTGCCATTTGCTATGAGCCCGTGGGGATGCAAAGAGAGCTGAAACCACACCTTTGAGACACCATTCTGTAAATCCCTCATAGGGTGGTTGCCCGTCAAGAGCGGAAAATTCATAAATATTGCTTGACATAATGACCACACTGTGGTACTTATCAAGAAAATTGATGGCATGAGAAACCTGTACTATCGACTATGCAAATCTTTAGCCCTCGATGACGGTATTGCCACAACGTTAATAAACGTTGAATTGTGAAGATACCGAGGGAAGAATGAAGAGCAAAAGGGTAATCATAAATGCCGCGATAACGTTACCCTTTCACGTGTTGATGCTTTTGTTTTTTGCTCCAGTCGATAATTCCCTAGCTCTTGACGGAAACCAAATAAAAATCACCATTCTTTACGACAATTACGTTTTTAGCGAGGGCGCGAAATCCGGGTAGGGGCTCTCGTGCATCATCCGAGGAACGGAAAGGACTATTCTGTTTGATACTTGCAACAATAGCTCCACATGGTTTCACAATATTAAGAAGCTAAAGGTCAACCTTAAAGATGCTGAACTGGTTGTTATTTCTCATAAGCATAGAGGACATATAGGGGGACTTTCTTCGTTCTTGGAAAAGAACAATACGGTTTCAGTATACGTACCAGCCTCGTATCCCGATTATCTTGTGAGCGGAGTTGAGTGTGTCGGAGCAAAGGCCTTTCGTGTGGTTGAACCGCTGGAAATATCGAGGGATGTCTTTCTCACAGGTGAGATGGGAGACAGGGTTATAGAGCAATTACTGATAGTGAATACAAGCCAAGGATTGATCGTCATTACCGGGTGCGCCCATCCGGGAATTGTCAACGTCTTAAGAAAAGCTAAAGAGATAGTTAATCGAAAGGTCCATCTCGTATTTGGAGGATTTCATCTCCAGGGGAAATCAGATGAAGAAGCTAGTGCGATTGTCAGCGAGTTCAAAACGTTGGGGGTTTTGAAAGTTGGACCGACTCACTGCACCGGACATAGGGCGATTGAATTATTCAAGAAAGAATATGGCGATGATTTTGTTCAAATGGGAGTCGGCAAAGTTATAGCAGCTAACGGATTGACCCCGTAGTCCGGATATTAGTAAGAGTTCTCGTGGTTCAGGATTTGGTACTAGAAGCCTAGATGTGGGGCGATCCCGACTTCAGGAGGCTCCATGAGGCTCGAAGGCAAGGTAGCAATCATCACCGGAGGAGGAAGAGGACTCGGTCGATCGGTAGGTCTCGCCTTTGCGAGGGAAGGAGCCAAGGTTGTCCTGGCGGCCAGAACCAAAGAGCAGATAGAGCATGTGATGGAGGAATTGCGATCGCTGAAAAAGACCGCCATGGCTGTGCCTACAGACGTATCTGATGAAGATCAGGTGGATCGTCTGGTCAAAACGACGTTGGAAGCATATGAAACCATAGACATCCTGGTGAACAATGCGGGAATAAGGGGCCCCATAGGTCCTGTTAACAAGGTTTCGCTGGAAGAATGGGAGCAGACCTTACGAGTGGATTTGACGGCGACATTCTTATGTTCAAGAGCCGTCCTGCCGATCATGATGGATAAGAAGGAAGGGAAGATCATCAACGTCGCAACGACGTTAACGCCCAGACCCAACTTAACGCCGTATATGGTGGCAAAGGCAGGAGTGATCCATTTTTCCAAGCAACTCGCCTGTGAGGTCGAGGAATTTAACATCCAGGTCAATGTCATCCATCCCGGCGTTATGGATACATATATGCAGCAACAAATCAGGGAAACAAGTGTTCAGGCGATTGGCACAGATTTCTTTGTAAGATTGAAGCAAGAGCGAATCCTTCACTCGCCTGATGAACCGGCGGATTTGGTCTTGTTTTTGGCTTCCGAAGCAGCAGATGGCATTACAGGAGAATACCTTGCTTTTGATGACCCGGAGGTGAAGTTTCTAATGGGTCGGACTTCAGGTTGGGGTTAATCCATCGTAGTTTTTCTGTGAGCCAGAGGAATACGAGATGTTTCAGCGATTTGTCAGGAAGTCCAGGACAGGCCGAAGGCCGTTTGAAGCCTTTCAGGTTGAGATATCCACATATTGTTCTTTGGATTGTCAGATGTGCCCGAGGACGTTTTTTGCGGATCAATGGGTTTTCCAGAATATGTCCCTTGAAACGTTTCGACGGATAAGTCAGTACTTTCATCTAACCAAATGGGTGCACCTTCTGGGATGGGGTGAGCCCATGGAAAATGAAAATCTCATTCATATGCTGCATCTGGCCAAGCAGGCGAACTGTTTAACCGGTTTCGTGACAAATGCCACTTATCTGTCGCAAAACATTTCAAAACAGCTCGTGGTGGGAGGTCTTGATCTCATCGTCGTAGCTGTGAGACTAGCCGCCAAACCAAACTCCGAAAAAGTGGGGATAGCACATGATTTCAGTGGCATTCTGGATCGCGTTGAAACATTGATCGATTTACGAAGAAGACTCAACGGCGGAAAGCCTGTGGTAAGGGTTTGCTTTCCCATGACGAGAATGAATATTCGAGAGCTACCCTCTATGGTACTATTGGCAACTCAGCTAGGAGTAGATGAAGTTGTGGTCACCAATATAGATTACTTAGGTGCCGAGAGATGTAACATCCTGAGAACCTTTGATCATGAGTCCCCAACTAAGGCGTTCCAGGATTACATCGATGAAATACATCGACTCGGCAAAAACGCGGGGGTCACTGTCAGAACCTACCCCCTCAAGGCTGAACAAGTGTTAGTTTGCGAAGCCAATCCTGCCAAAAATGTGTTCTTTTCTGTAGATGGCTCGGTGGCTCCCTGTATGTATCTGCGGATTCCCAAACAAGGACGCATTCCGAGAATTTTCCTAAATAGAGAATACCTGGTTCCACAGACCTTCTTTGGCAACATCAATAGTGAGGATTTTCTTGAAGTCTGGAATAAAGACTCCTATCAGGAGTTTAGAAAGATATTTGAGGACCGAATGAAGATGAAATTTAATTTGGTGTGGAATTTGGACGCAGTCTCTAAAATGGCCTTTTCAAACCGGGAAGAGAAGAGCAGCCAAGAGCCGCCCCGTCTTCATGAAGTGTGTCAAACCTGCTATAAGGCTTACGGAATATGAATTGATTTCCCCGTGAGCCATAATAGCATCCTCTATCTCAAGCTGCAAAACTCATTCTGACTGAGTACAAAGGTTCCCTGCCCCCGTCTTGGGCCATCAAAAAGCTGATGGTTTTTGAGATTCCTCCCGTCCCGAAGATTTCAATCTGCCCTTTGCCTTCCGCGTTTGTTTCCAGGTGCAGTCGTGGATCGTATACGCTACTCTTAGAGAATCGGCATATTCCAATTAGGATAAAGTTGGTACCTTTCTCTTTCTTGGGCATCTACCGTTCTCACCTGTTGGAAGCTTTCGGTTTAGCTCCATAGAGAACCTCCGAGGGAAGGGTCATCTGCCTGATGAATTCCCCCTGCATCTCTTCAAATCCAGCCAACTCCAAGCATGGTAAAAGGTACACCCCCCGGCAACCTCCCAGTCAAGCTGGGTTCAAGCGATAGATGAAATCCCATAAAAAATTGAGCCAGCGCTGACCTTTTGTCATGTTCGCCACCAGTAACCGACCACCAGGACGTAGCACCCTCTTGAAAACTTTACCCTTGAAAGGAGGAGAACATAGAGCGGAATACCTCGCATTCTCGGCACATCTTCATCTTCTCGTGCCAGCTTTCTTGCACCATGCCCTGACAGATCGTCCCATTGATAAACCAGCATAGCTGCCCGCTTTGAAATTCCCATGCAGGGCAATTTCGTCTCGTCTCCATGGGGCACTTTCGTATTCCCCAACAGGTCTTCTTCGTTCTATTCGGGGCCCTTTTCATGGCCAAAAGGAAGAGCACCTGTCGTTCAATGTGCAGGGGGATGTTTCTCCACCCCTGCTCAAAACTCTGTACCGCTTTAAGGGAGGTGCCCAGTAACTGTGCCATTTGTTTCTGAGTTTTTCCCAAGTGGCGGCGAGTTTTAGAAAATTCCTCTTTGTTCATTCAAAATCTCCTGCTCTCCTCTTCACATGATACCACAATGTGGTCTAATGTAAAGGGTCTGATCACGCCCTCTCGGCGAGGCTTACGGATTCCTTATCTGGCAAAGGCCAGGCTTATGTCAGAGAGGGGAATGAGGCCCTTGAATTCGCTATGTAAGTACTTGAAAGTGTTTGCCATCCAATTATGCGCACTTCCGATTTCATAGATCAGGGGAGAAAAAATCCGGGACCTTTCAGGGAACACCTCTTGACGTTTTGTACCACCATGTGGTATCTAAACCAACTAATAAACCTAATTCAATAGAAGGAGGTTCGGCATGGTAAACTCAACTGGTAGAGTAGGTAGGTTGATCCTTCTGGGTATCCTGCTCGTCTTCGTGCCCACTGGACTTGTGCTTGGTGGGAGCGGGGAAAAGAAGGTTAATACCAACAGGTTCGGCCTCGCGATTAAGGGGTACGACCCGGTCGCCTATTTCACCGAGGGACGTGCCGTGAAGGGCAAGAAGGAATTCGAGTATAAATGGGAGGACGCCAAATGGCGGTTTTCGAGCGCCGGAAACCGTGATTTGTTCGCCGCTAACCCGGAGAAGTACGCTCCCCAATACGGAGGCTTCTGAGCAGCAAGCCTAGCGCAGACCGGCAAGGTTGCCGGTGTAGATCCTGAGGCCTTCAAGATTATCGATGGGAAACTTTACTTAAGTTGGAGCAAGAAAGGCGCGGAACGATTTGCAGAA
>CAYFXP010000224.1:0-1919 GCA_964346935.1 uncultured Syntrophobacterales bacterium | reverse complement strand
AAGGAGAAGGCGAGCGCCATAACCCCCGTTCCCGGCGGCGTGGGGCCGATGACCATTACCATGCTGATGATGAATACCGTCAGGGCCGCTAAATTGGCAGCAGGTATTTCGTAGGAAGGAGGAAGGAAAAGTGGCAGAGAAGAAAAAGAAGGCTCCCGAGATGAAGGAAGGTACGGAGGAGAAATATCAATACGAGGAGAAGACCTCCTTCGATGGGAAGAAGGTGAAGATTCTGGGGCCTACCTTTGAAAAGGGACAGCCGCATAAGGCCGAGAACTGGCGGCAGAAGCTGGCCAGTAGGGAGGAGAAGGTGAATTACCTCAAAACGGGGGAGCGGTACTGGTTCAGCGAGGAGTGGTTTGGAAGCGAAAAGAGGAAGACCCCCGCTTAGTTTTCTATTTAAGGGAGGTGTGAGACGTGGCTTTTGAGATTCCAAAGATCCAGTATACGGGAAAGATCAAGGAGATAACCCTGGGAAAGGGCGATAAGGCGGTCACCGTCGGAGGGGAGACGTCCTATCCCTTTCACCTTTTTGAGGGACAGATGCCCCACAAGCCGAAGGTCGCCATGGAGGTTTACGATGTGGTACCGGAGGATTGGGCCGAGGCGGCATTGGAACCCTTCAAAGGGGTTACCGATGACCCGGTGGCCTGGGCCAAGAAGTGTGTCGAGGAGCACAAGGCGGATATGATCGCCCTTCTCCTGCAGAGCACCGACCCCAATGGCCTCAACCGGCCCGCCGAAGAGGCGGCTGAAACCGCTAAGAAGGTCGTCGGGGCCGTGGACGTACCGGTCATCGTTTGGGGGAGCGATAACGACGATAAGGACGCCGAAGTCCTGAGGAAGGTTTCGGAGGTCTGCGAGGGGGAGAATCTCATCATCGGGCCGGTGGTGGAGGGAAATTACAAGATCGTGGGCGCTGGGGCCATTGGCTACAAGCACACGGCCATAGCATCGACTCCCATTGACATCAACCTGGCCAAGCAGCTCAACATCCTTCTGGGAAACCTCGGTGTTCCAGATGAGCAGATCATCGTCGACCCCACCACCGGGGGCTTGGGGTACGGCATCGAGTACACCTACTCCGTAATGGAGCGGGATCGGATGGCGGCCCTTACCCAGCAGGATGAGAAGCTCCAGTTTCCCATGCTCTGCAATATGGCAAGGGAAGTCTGGAAGACAAAGGAGGCCAAATTGGCTGAGGGTGAAGAGCCCACCCTTGGCGATCCGAAGAAACGGGGCATCCTCATGGAAGCCGTCACAGCGGTACTGCTTCTCCTGGCGGGGGCCGACGTGCTTGTCATGAGGCACCCGGAGGCCGTCAAGCTGGTGAGGGAGTACATCGAGGAGATGACCGCCGCGTCGTGAAAAGACGAGCTGGGAAATGCTATAGTTTAAATGTAACCATTTTCCCATTCAGTTTCTGATTTGCGAGATTAAAGAATATGCGGAGATTAGGAGGAAATAAATGGCGGAACAGATAGCGAAAAGTGTGGACCAGGCTACCCTCAAGATGCTCGAAAAGGCGAGGGCGGACGGATGTGAGGTTGTTTTCGACCGGGCTGAGAAGATGAAACCCTGTCCCATCGGTTCGGAGGGGAGTTGTTGCAGGGTTTGTTCCATGGGGCCCTGTCGGGTTCCCGCCCCCAAGAAGAAGGAGGGGGAGACGGCTGAGGAGAGGAAGAAGAGGGCCGGCGTATGTGGTGCAACTGCGGAGACCATCGCCGCCCGGAACTTCGCCCGGATGGTGGCGGCAGGGGCTGCTTCCCACTCGGATCATGCTCGAGGGGTGGCCCAACTCTTCCTGGCTACTGCTAAGGGAGAGGTCCCCGATTTCGAGATCAAGGACGAGCAGAAGCTCTATCAGGTGGCCATGGATTTCGGCGTGGAGATCGGGAATCGGTCCGTGCAGGATATCG
>CAYFXP010000223.1:0-4171 GCA_964346935.1 uncultured Syntrophobacterales bacterium | reverse complement strand
TCCATTTCTACAAAGCTCGATTTATCCATTAAGGCTTCGATTCGCTCCCGTGCTCCCAACATACCTTTCTTATAAATCAACTTCTCTAAAGCCTCCGGGCCTCCCGCTTGCTTAACCCTTTCCTTCCGCTTCCTCAGGTGCTTAATCTTTTTTTCCATCTCTCTCATACTATCACCAAAGAAAAATCGTCATATTAGAACATCTTCATCTAAACGCTTTAGATCTCGAAATTCGCCTTTCTTGAAGCCCCCCGCCCAGGGTGAACGCGGCACGGTACGCTATTGTAGCGTTTTCTCCCAATCTTGTAAAATGCTTATTTTTGATCCCTTTTAAGGTAGTTCTTGGAGGCCCCTAATTCCTTAATGATAGCCGGGCTTTCCCAGGAGCTTGGAGGAGGGTTTCGGTGTAGTCATGTGGGGGTGGTCTTTAACGTTCGAAAATAGAGAGGATGGTGGACCACCTCTCAATATCCCGCGCCTTGAACATCGATGATACCTCCCATACAGAGGACCTCCACGCCTTTTTCCCGTAGGGCGCGAATAAAGGGGGTCATTCCCAAGGAATCACCGAGAAAATGACCCGTGAGGATTAAACATGTTTCCGATTTTGGTCATTCGACATTCGGATTTGTTTAGCATTTCGATATTTAAATTCGGATTTAAAACCTTGTATTTCTGGATCCTGTGCGGTTGTGTAAATTATGCAGGTTATTACTGAGACACTACACCAGTATATCCCTCGTCAAACTACAGCTCAATACCAACCTTGGATGTTCATGGGAGTATCGGGTAGGCCTTTCCTGTAACGGAAGCATGCGGGGAAGAAAGGGGGAATAGGACGACGAGTCATGGAAAGGACAATCCGTATAAGAGACGATGGGATCTCGTAGAGACCCAGAAGTGAATAAAAAAAGCCTATAACCGTGACATACTACCTGATAAAACGAGGCTATCATAAGAGAAAACCCTACTTTGAGGCTAATTTTGTGATCAAGGAAGTGGCTGATGCAATTTGTCCAGTTTCAACTGGCACAGACCCCAACGGTTGTTAAGGAGGTTGGGGATGACCCGATCCGCCGTAAGGTGCGAGGCAGCTGGCGGTTTGAGTTAGACTGCTACTGAATTCGATGCGAGCATTCCAGCCTCCCCGGTTGAGCCAGACTTAATATTATTGCAACAAATCGGCATAATAGCCGGTCAAAGCGAGGTAGCTGATTCATCTTGAGAACTTTTTAATGAAACCTCTATTCACGGTTCAACCAATTCTTCAATTTCAGTCGGTTCAACTGACAGCTTTTCGCGTTTCTTCAATTTCTGCTTTTATTATTGATAACTTTTGAAGGAGCGCCGCGGCCGAAATCTCATTCTTCCATTCCCCAGCATTCATGTTTTTAATCACCTCATTATGAAAAAATAATCCCTTGGCTACCTCTAATAATCTTGCAAAGTCCTTATTATCCAACCTAATGTCAGGATGGTTTTGGGCTATTGGAGCTAATGATTCAATCAATTCTTCTACGGTTCTCCTTAAAGTTTTCAAGTCCATTTTTTCTCTTACCTCATAAAACATTTACCTGTTAGACTTGCGGATCTTTGTGATCAATTTCCCATTGCTTTCTCTACGGAATGTCTCCTCCTCTTGATGATACTCTGCTGATACTAATCTTCTGATAGGAGTCGGAAAAATCGAGCATCAGTAACATCAACTGGTTTTATCTTGAAATATTTACCTAGCTCTTATCTACTTTCTCCTATCAGGCCGCCAAGTCAGTTTCCCTCTTTTGGCTGACCTTTTGAAGTTTCTCTATGGCCTTTGCTTCGATTTCACGAATTCTTTCCGGGGTCAGACCAAGGCATTCCCCCGTGGATTCCACCGTAAGAGCATCCTCGCCTCCAAAGCCAAAACGGAGAGTAATCACGGCTCTTTCAGTCTCCCCCAGTAATTGCAACCATGAATTTACCATCTCCAGCTTCCTGTCTTCGTGTCTTTCCCTATAAATAGGCAAAGAAGTGTAACCGAGAACCCCTTTTTCCGTCGTTCTATTATAGGCTAAAAGCATGGAGAATTCCTTCCCATACCAATGGTAGGTCTCCACAATTGGATTTGGTTGATGGCCCGGACCGCATAACTGGAACAGCTTTTCCTTCAATTTTGCAAAATTGTCAGAAGAGCGGAAATGAATCTGAATGCCTTCAAGCCTATCTTTATAAAATCCATACATTATTGTTTCTATATCTGCTTCCCATATCTTCATCTTTTCGCTTTCCATCTTGTAGATTTTTTTCCCTTCAGCATCTCCGATAAATACCAGATTATCTGATCCTGACTTTACACCCTTTATCATGACATGCTCCCTTGTTGCCAAAAAGTAAGAAAGCCGGGTCACCCGTTTACTTCGACAACCCGGCCGTTTCTTGAAAGCTCATGGATCTCCCCCGCTAGATCCTAGGCTTTCCGCCCCATTATCTCGATTGGTTTAAGTTTCTCAAAATCAACCGATCATAGCATAGTAGAACAAGATTCACAAGCAAAAATACGAGCACGCAGGATAGTATACCTACAAATCACCGAAAAAGGTAGGTGCGAATAATGAGGTAGGCAATGTAAGCCGATAGGATCAAGATCCCACCGATTAAGCACTGTTTGAAGGGTGCTCCCTTTCCTCGAGAAAGGGTATTCAGATAATTGGACAATTTCTTAAAATCACCATCCGAAATACGGGAGAAACACAACCTAGCACGAACCTTATGGTTAAATTCTTCGATTGCAAGGATTATTCCCTTGCACTGTATCATGCTGTTATTTATTAGAATGGCCAAATCTATTGGCTCCCCAACCCCCAAATCAAAATTGGCCTCCAGTTTTAGTCCACCTCGACTAATATTGAGGGCTCGCATGGTCATATGCCTCCCATAGCGGAAGCAAATGACCGGCGCCGTTACGGTAAAACGAGGGAATTTCCTCTTTTCATGCATGTCTGTATGAATCCACATATGTACTATGATATGTAGCAGTGCTCGTGAGATCAAATAGGGTGAACACCGTATTTCATAGGGAGGAATACTGTATTTTGAGGTTGGCTTAGTATGGGGGGTTAGCCCGACACTTAACTGTTTGGACCAGGAGGGGATTGAGTCAACCTTTCTTTCGGGTATCGATAATTTCGTCCCGTTACCTGATGATCGATATCATCTTGTATTAGATGCTAGAACATCTCCTAGACGTGGCTCGGCGAACCCTAGTTCGTTATCTCAATCGGTTGCCACTGCCATCCCTCACCCTTGGGAACAACGCGACCTAGGCCTGGGAAGGGAAAATGAAAAGCGAGCATCAAGGCCTTCCGAGCCGCAACCCTGTCCAGGAGCCGCCGCCTAGTGGCCACAACTTGCTCGGGATCAAAATCGACCGCTGCATGCCATTCCGGCTGCTCCAGATGGATGGGATGAAGAACCGCATCGGCGATGCACAGTAGTTGCTCGCTCTCCGAGGAGATCTCCAGCGCCATGTGCCCCGGAGTGTGGCCGGGCGCTGTGACTGCCCGTATGCCGGGAACGATCTCTGTCTCACGATCAAAGAGCTCAACTTGCCCTTGAATCGGTGGGAGGTTCTCGCGTGCGAATTTGAGGAGAACCTCCCTGACATGTTCATCAAGTCTCTGTTCCGCTTGCTCTGAGGTCCAGAAATCCCATTCACCTCTCCACATAATGTAACGGGCGTTGGGAAAAGCTGGCTTGCCCTGGGCATCGATGTTCCCGCCAATGTGATCTGGATGTCCATGTGAGAGAATGACCGTGTCAATGTCATCAGGCGCAATCCCCTCGGCCTTCAGATTCTGGAGGAGTTTTCCTGTGGTTGGGGCAAGACCACCTGCACCTGTATCCACCAGGACCAAATGGTCACTCGCGTTAACCGCTAGACAGATGTACGGACTCGTCCACTCTCCCCAGTGTTCTGGTCGGAGGTTATGTTCGAGAAGCACCTGCTCAAGACGCCCTCTCGTCGCGTTGGTGAATAGAAGGGTAGCAGGGGGAGGGAACGTAGGAGGTGCATAGGTCAAGGTGCCGTCGCTGACGGCTACACATTCGAGCTTGCCTGTCTCAAACCGGAAGGTCTCGTTACTCATAATCATTCCCCCTGTTCATCTTCTCCTTAGGGATCTTCGGGGGAATCC
>CAYFXP010000222.1:0-1687 GCA_964346935.1 uncultured Syntrophobacterales bacterium | reverse complement strand
ACAATTGGGCTCGTAGGCGAAAGCGGATGCGGCAAGAGCGTGACGGCCCTCTCCGTCATGCGCCTCATACCCGAACCGCCTGGAAAAATCGTCCAGGGAAGGATCGACTTCGACGGGGTAAACCTCCTCGACCTTTCCATGGACGACATGCGGAATATACGGGGAAACCGGATCTCCATGATCTTCCAGGAACCCATGACTTCCCTCAATCCCGTCTTTACCATCGGGGACCAGATATCCGAGATGTTCACCCTCCACCAAAGGCTGGGCAAGAGGGAAAGTTGGAACCGGGCCGTCGAGATGTTGAGGCTGGTCCAGATCCCCTCCCCGGAAAGGCGGGTCCACGAGTATCCCCATCAGCTATCTGGGGGAATGCGACAGCGTGCCATGATTGCCATGGCCCTATCCTGCGATCCGGAAATCCTGATTGCCGATGAACCCACCACAGCCCTGGATGTAACCATCCAGGCACAGGTCATCGATCTCATGATGAAGCTCAAGGAGGATTTCGATGCGGCCATCATCCTGATCACCCACGACCTCGGAGTGGTCGCGGAAATCGCCCAGCGAATCGAGGTGATGTATGCGGGCAAGATAGTGGAGGAGGCCCAAGCGGTTGCCATTTTCGAGGATCCAAAGCATCCCTATACGAGGGGCCTTCTCAAATCAATTCCAAAACTGGGCCAGAGGGCTCAGCACGGTCGCCAGCGCCTCCAGGAAATCTCGGGGATTGTTCCAAGCCTCTACGAGTTGCCATCGGGGTGCAGCTTTTATCCTCGATGCCCCAATGCAAAGGGGATTTGTGAGGAAAAACCGCCTGAAATCATCGACCTGGGAGGCGCGCATCGGGTCCGGTGTTGGCTCTATTAGGGACACAGAGGGACAGCCATAGAATGGAAGAGCTTCTCTCAGTTACCGACTTGAAGGTCCACTTCCCCATCAAGAGGGGCATATTTTCCCGCATTATCGGCTACGTCTATGCCGTGGACGGGGTTTCCTTTGCCTTGAAAAAGGGGGAAACAGTTGGGCTCGTGGGGGAAAGCGGGTGCGGCAAGACGACGACGGGCATGGCTATCCTGAGGCTCATTGAGCCTACCTCGGGTAAGGTCACCTTTGGCGGAATGGACGTCTCCCATATGACGAAATCTCAACTACAATCCCTGAGGAGGCAGATGCAGATCATTTTTCAGGATCCCTATTCCTCGCTCAACCCCCGGATGACGGTGAACCAGATTATCGGCGACCCCATGGATATTCACGGCGTATACCAAGGTCGGGAGAGGACAGAACGCATCGCGTATCTCCTGGAAAAGGTGGGCCTCACCGCTGAACAGGGTCGACGGTATCCCCATGAATTCAGCGGTGGTCAGCGCCAGCGGATAGGAATCGCACGGGCGCTGGCCCTCAATCCTCAACTCATTATCGGAGACGAACCGGTCTCGGCGTTGGATGTATCTATCCAGGCCCAGATCATCAATCTCCTGATCGAGCTGCAAGGGGAATTTGGTCTCTCATACATTATTATTGCCCATGACCTGGCCGTCGTGGAGCACCTGTGCGATCGGATCGGCGTGATGTATCTCGGGAAGATCGTGGAGATGGCCTCCTATCGGGATCTCTACAGGAACGCCAAGCACCCCTATACCCAGGCCCTTTTGTCAGCGGTCCCGGTGCCTGATCCGAGAAA
>CAYFXP010000221.1:0-6221 GCA_964346935.1 uncultured Syntrophobacterales bacterium | reverse complement strand
TCCAGGACAACTCTGCCGTTCTCAAGAACGTAGGCTTCATCAGATATGGAGAGCGAGTGAAAGACGTCTTGCTCGACCAGGAGGACTGTTATCCCCTGTGAATTAATCCTCTTCACCGTCTCAAACACCTGCTTCACCAGGAGAGGAGCCAGACCGAGCGAGGGTTCATCCAACATGAGAAGCCTTGGTTTCGCCATAAGTCCCCGAGCTATAGCCAGCATTTGTTGTTCCCCTCCGCTGAGGGATCCCGCCAGCTGGTGCTTCCTGTCATTGAGAATCGGAAACAGCTCAAAGACGGTCTCAAGCGATTCCGTGATTTCTTTTCGAGCTCTGGAGGTGAAAGCCCCTAACTCCAAATTCTCTAATACCGTCATGTAAGGGAAGAGAAGTCTGGCCTCGGGAATTTGGACAAGTCCCATCTCAACGATTCGGTGTGGAGGAAGATTCTCAATCCTCTTGCCGAGAAATTCAATGGTCCCCGATGAGGACTGAAGAACCCCCGAAATGGTATTGAGGGTTGTGCTCTTCCCGGCGCCATTTGAGCCAACGATGGAAGCTACCTGCCCCTCTTCTATTCGCAAGGAGACATCTCGGAGGGCCTGAACGTCACCATAATAGGTACTTATGCTGTCTAGGTTAAGCAAGATACTCCTCCCCTAAATAGGCATCGATAACCCTCTTATCCCGCGATATCTCCGCCGGTGTACCCTCAGCTATTTTCTCCCCGTGATGAAGGACGATTATTCGACGGGAGAGGGTCATTATCGCCTTCATGACGTGTTCAATCATGAATACGGTAATCCCCTGCTGAGAAATTGCCTCGATTACCTTGATTATCTCCTCGGTTTCCCGAGGATTGAGGCCCGCCACCACCTCATCGAGCAGGAGAAGCTCAGGCCTCGTAGCGAGGGCCCTTCCGAGTTCAAGCCTCTTCCGGTCAGCGATGGTCAAACTGGATGCCAAGGAATCTCTATGTCCCAATAGGCCGATGAAATTCAGGACATTCGTGGCCTCCTCCCTGGCCTCTTTTGCTCCTCTTACCCGGGAAAATGCACCTACCATCACATTCTCAAGGGCAGTCATGTTGTTGAAAGGCTTGACCAATTGAAACGTTCTTCCGATGTGGGTAAGACACACCTTGTGGGGTGGTTTAAGGCCGGTGATCTCCTCCCCCTTGAACTCGATCCTTCCCGAATCGGGGGGCAGGAATCCAGTGATCAAGTTGAAGATAGTGGTCTTCCCCGCCCCATTGGGCCCGATCAAGCCGAGGATCTCCCCCTGGGTAATCTCAAAGCTTACATCCTTCACGGCGGCCAATCCCCCGAAGCGCTTCGTCAAGGACTCAGCCCGAAATAGGGGTGGATCTATTTCTTTACCCTCATGGTCCGGATCCTCAGGATTTGTAGTCTTCTTAGTTGTAAGGGGATTGGAAGAAACGGTTCCCTGCGGTGCCAAAGTTGCCTTGCCGCCGGGAAGCTTCTTCAATAACGGCTTGTACCAGGTTGTCAACCACCCAGCAATTCCTCGGGGGAAATAGATTACCGCCACCACCAGGACGATACCGTATACGATGAAGTTGAGTCCAGCGGAAATACCTCCTAACCAGCCCCTGAGGAGGTTATCCAACGGGATCAAAATGAATGACCCTATGATGGGGCCGATCACGGTCCCGAGGCCCCCAATTATCGATAAGAGGGCGAGTTCAATGGAGAAGGGCAGGGAGAAAACAGTATCCGGATCGATAAACAGAAGATACTGAGCATAAAACGTGCCCGC
This sequence comes from uncultured Syntrophobacterales bacterium, assembly GCA_964346935.1. Lineage (GTDB taxonomy): Bacteria > Desulfobacterota > BSN033 > WVXP01. The sequence continues at coordinate 4,445 of CAYFXP010000221.1, read as the reverse complement.
AACCGCGGTGAAAAAGACGCTGATGGTCAATGCGATAAGCTTACAGCGGGAGGTATTGACTCCCAGGGTCTCTGCCGCGTCTTGATCCTCCCGAAGGCTAATAAGATAGAACCCGAATCGGGAATTTCTAATGATATAGGAGACGAGAATGATGAAGAGCATCAGGCCAAGGGCGATATAAGCGTACGGGATTTTGCTGCGGAACATGAAATTCCCCATACCCGGCTTGAAGGGAATCAACAGGCCCACCCCGCCCTGGGTTAACCCCCTCCAAAAAGAGGCGACATGACGGAGCACCTCGCCAAAAGCTATGGTAGCCAAGGCGAAAAAATGGCTCCTCAATCTAAAGCAGGGAACGCCAATTCCGATAGCCACGAGAATCGCCAAGCCAGCCCCGGCGAACATACCGAGCCAGGGAGAGAGGCCGAATTTCAGCCATAAGAGCGTTGAGGTATAAGCACCTATCCCGAAGAAGGCGGTGTGACCAAGAGAGATCTGACCGGCGAATCCTCCCACCAGATTCCAGGCTGCTGCCAGGGTACCAAAGAAGAAGATCATGAGGATGAGGTCTTCATAGAAGGGATTCCGCGGCAGGATGGGAAGGACCAATAGGAATACCACCAAAGCCAATGGGAGATAGAACTGCGGATGAAGGGGATTCCGAGAAGTTTTCCTTGAATTGAAGCTCATGCTCATACCTTGTTTCTGTGCCTACATCTAGAACTACGCTCGACCGAAAAGTCCAGTAGGTCTCAATACGAGTATGAAGATAAATATGACGAAGTATACCGCCTCCTTGAGATGGGGCGAGAGGAAAAACCCGCTGAAAGCCTCTACCACCCCGATAATGAGGCCACCAATGAGGGCACCGACGAGGCTGTTATATCCTCCCAGTATGACCACCACGAAGGCGATCAACACAAACAGTCCACCAACGGTAGGAAAGGCATAATAAATGGGGATGAGTATCGCTCCGGCCGCTCCCACACAGGCTATGCCAATGCCGAACGCAATCTTATATGTCCGGTAAATGTCAATCCCCATGAGCATGGCAGCCCTCTTTTCCTGGGCAAGTGCCCGGATTGCCTTGCCGGTATAGGTTCTCTTGAGAAAGGTAAGCAGGGCGGCTATTATCGCCAGGGCGAGAATGAAGGCCACCAAGCGGGGAATGCTTATCATTAGGCCACCCCATGATAAGGTGGAATAAGCGGTCCTCACCGTTCGATAATCCGCCTTCCAGAAAAAGAGGGCCGCATTCTGCAGGACCAGTGACACCCCGACCGTAGCAAATATCTGATTAAGGGGGGGAGCATGAATTATGGGTTGAATGATGATTCTCTGGACGGCCCACCCGATGACGAAGAAGGCGGGAATTACCATGAATAGGCTAACATAAGGATCTATTCCGTAGAGCTGAAATAGCCAAAAAGATGCATACATGCTCAGCATCAAGAACTCACCGTGGGCGAAATTGATGATCTCTATCACACCAAAAATGAGGGTAAGACCAATGCTTATCAGGGCATAGATTCCTCCAAGCAACAATCCGTTTATGATTAGCTGTATGAATGTAGCTCCCATTTCTTACCTCAGGAGAGTGGGCTTACAATCCATAGGCAAGAAGGGGGAAGTCCCCCCTTCTTGCCTCTATCCTCCTACTGTATGAAACTGGTTTCGCCCTTTGCCCTTTGCTCCCAGGTTGGCAGGGGAATTAAGGGTTTCGTTATGCCGAATTCCACCGGATAAACAACGCGCATTTCTTGTTCAAGCCACTGCATCAAAGCAGGATGGGCTAAGAGATTCTGCCCAGCAGCGGGATGCACGGGGGGAGCGAACTTCACCCCGAAGCCGAAAAGGGTGCCCCCTTTCGGTATATCCACCTTGAGGGCGGCTTTTCGGACGGCATCGGGATCGAGGGAACCAGCCTTGGGGAGAACCTCCTCGAAGAGCACTCGAGCCCCCACGAAGCCCAGGGAGGCATGTGTAGCAGGGAGGTGTCCAAATTTCTTGTTGAATTTCTGCTGAAATTCCTTCAAGACCGCCTTGGTTTTGGCGCTCAGAACGTCCGGGTTTATGCCGATTGCGGGGTCGATATTGAAAATATAGTTGGCCTCGTCGCCAAAGGTCTTTGCCCAGTCCGGCATGCCGTGACAGGCCCCGGTGCCGATGAAGGCTTTCACGTTGAGATTCGCCTCCTTTGCCTGACGCCAGAACAGCAGTCCATCTTGAAGGTAACTGGTGGCGATAATCACATCGGGCTTTCGAGCCCTGAACCGCATCACCACGGGCGAGAGGTCCACGGTCTTGTGGCTGTAGCTGTCAGTAGCCACCACGTTCATTCCCAGTGACATAGCATGCTTGGCTGCGTTACTCCCCACACTGGTTCCGTAGAGAGAGTCCTCGAACATAACGGCTACCTTGAGTTGCTTGGGATCTATTCCCAGTTTCGCCGCTACCACCTCCTTGGCAAAATCCGCGGCCATGATGCCAAACTGACCGGCCCTGGGGCATGTCCTGAAGAGATATTTGAAACCCCTCTCCGTGATGGGGTCGGCAATTGCCCCCTCTTCCCAGTAGATGACCCTGTTCTTCTCGGCAACCTCGCTGGCAGCATACGATCGCGAGCTGGAATAGGTTCCGAAAATGAGCTTCATTCCCTCCACGGAAATGAGCCTCTCGCATTCGGTCATGGCCTTCTTCGGGTCAACCCCGTCTCCCTTGACCCATTCAATCTGCTTCCCCCAGAGACCACCCTTCTCATTTACGCTATCGGCCGCAACCGTAGCTCCGTTAAATGTCTCCTGGCCAAGAAGCGCTAGAGGTCCGCTGAATGGAAATAGCGCCCCTATCTTTACCTTCTCGGCGGCGGTGGCTGCAGGAGATATACAGAGTAGAAACACGAGCAGCGATGCCAGGAATAACCCAAATGTTGTTTTCTTCATCTTGTGTCCTCCTTTCTTCCTTAAGGACTTCGTAATACTCTTCCCTATTTCTTCACCCCCTTCAGTTTGTATAGCCTTGTCAAAGATTCTCAGACATCACCTCCTTCCCTCCCCGTAAGAACACCTCCTGGGGGTATAAAAACCCCTCAGAGGATGCGTTTCGGCACCTTCTGATAAACCGACTCTCATTGTTTGCCTCAGAAGGTTGGGGTTATAATTTCTGAAATCGCAGAAATTGACTTCTCCCTTATAGCACAATGATAGTTAAAGTCAAATTCTTTTTAGGATTTTTTTAGTTTTTCGGGGAGACCGTCGCAGCCTTTACTTTCCCAGAACCTTCCAGCAGCGAACCCTTCGCTCATCTTCGATGGGATAGAACTCTATTTCCTCTCTCCGGCAACGATTTTCCACCAAGGGGCAACGGCCCTGGAACTTGCATCCTGGAGGTGGATTGAAGGGGCTGGGAACATCGCCTCCGAGCGGTTCCCATTCCCGGGTTCTTCCCGGCTCGGGGACGGGAACCGCGGAGAGGAGGGCTCGGGTATAGGGGTGGATTGGTTTGTCATATATGAGTTCCGCCGGGCCGTATGCCATGAGCTGGCCCAGGTACATCACCGCCACAGCATCGCTGATATACTCGACCACGTTGAGGTCGTGCGCGATGAAGAGGTAACTGATCCCCAATTTTTGTTGGAGATTTTTTAGGAGGTTTATGATTTGGGCCTGGATGGAGACATCCAGGGCGGAAACGGGCTCATCGCAGATGATGAGGGATGGCTCAACGCTCAATGCCCGAGCGATTCCGATTCGCTGCCGCTGACCGCCGCTGAACTCGTGGGGATAACGATCGTGCACGTTCGCCGGCATACCGACCATTTCCAAGAGGTCCGCGATCCGTTCCCGCCGCCAAGCCCTGCCTCCGTCGCCTACTGTCCGGAGCCCCTCATCGATGGACTGGCCGACCGTCATCCTTGGATTGAGGGAACCAAAGGGATCTTGAAAGATGATCTGCATCTCCTTCCGCAGGGGTTTCATTTCCTCCGGGGGGAGGGCGGTGATGTCTTGGTTTCGAAACAGGATCTGCCCATCATCGGGGTCGAGAAGCTTGAGTATCAGCCGACCAACCGTTGTTTTCCCGCATCCGCTTTCTCCCACAAGTCCCAGCGTCTTTCCCCGACCGATTTCCAGGTCCACCCCATCCACGGCCTTGATCCAGCCGATGACCTTCTGGAGAAACCCCCTCCGTACGGGGAAGTACTTCTTCAACCCTCGTGCGGAAAGAACGATGTGATCGGATCGTTGGTCTTCCATCGCCCTGCTTTGATCTACAGGCTTAAGTGGTTGTTGCCCAAAACCCATTTCGCTCACCGAAAAGAATTTTTGACCATTCTAGAGCTCGCTTCACTGCAAAGAGCGCCTATTCGGCGCTACTTCGTTCCCAGACCGCGCCTTTCAGGCTCAGACATTGGATTTGCGGCCGTTTCGCTTCGCTAAGAATGGTTA
>CAYFXP010000220.1:0-3651 GCA_964346935.1 uncultured Syntrophobacterales bacterium | reverse complement strand
GATTTTATTTGCGGGGCTATTTCGATGTCTTTGTCGGAGGTGTTTTTAACGACCACACAGCATACCCTCTTATCCGGCCCGACGGGATCTAAGAAGATGGTTTCGCTCATCTTCGTCTGAACGTTGAGATGCCTCTTCTCGAGGGCAACCTGCGTGGCCGCACATCCTGAAACCGTTAACGCCAGTGCGATAATAAGAAGTCTTTTCATGATTTTCCCTCCTCTCCTTGTTTATTGCGTGGTATGTGTTTCATCATCCTGTGTATCCTTTTGGATTCAGGAAGTATGTGCGTTGCATATCCTCTTTTAACGCGGAATTTACCTTCAAATCTTACCTGGTGGAGTCTCATACGAAAACTTCAGCACGCCACCAAAATGGTCAGATTCATCACACTGGTTTCGATTCGACTCATACGCTATTCATCACCGCCCTGTTAAAAAAGAGTTCGCCTGCTATAAGCAGACCCGCTCAAAGTTATTTGTCACGGGCAACTTTCGGATGTCGTCCCAAAAACCACAATCGGAATCTCGTAGCGTCCCAGCAGGGCAGATCCGTCTCCGCGTGCCCAGAGGTATACAGAATAGTGAAGGTCGATACAAATGGAATTATCACGCTGGCCCTTCAATGATACCGTGAAGTCTACCGTCGAGCCACGGGTGACATTCGGGTAACCTCCCGCCGGCAAAATACCATCAACCCACTCGTCGCCGGCCACTGTCTCCAGCGTCACATCGAGTTCGGCCACGGCCGTATCCAGTGCGTTGGAGATGGCCGTCGCAATTCCGCTACTCGCTGCATCCAACGGATAGTTGGTTCCTTTCCTCGCCTCAACAACTTTGAGCAAATCGGAGACAGCGCCTCCGCTCTGGAGACCGAATACGATAGCATCCGCCTCTTCAAGTGCCGCTAAGGTCTCAATGGCCCCGGCGCCGGGATAATCCGGTTCCTCATCAGAGTCGTGGAATTCGGCGTCCGTAGCGAGCAGTATCACTTTCAGTGAACCGGTCCGCCAGCCCAAGACTGATGGTGTAATATCTCCGGTGTCCGTGTAATCTCCATCTCTGTCTACGTCTCTGCCTGCGCCGGTAACTGCCTGATAAAGAGCCTCGTATTGAGATTCAGAACCGTCGCCTCCATTATGTATTGACAACCCGTTGATAGCAGTTTGAACAGCCTCCATATTATTGGTAATTGGCTGATGGAGATAAAAGGCCTCGTCCCCGGCAAAGAGATATCCATAGCTACTTAGAGGGAAATCCGAGAAGCCGGCAATTCCGAACTGCACATCAATGCCCCGCGAGTTGAGGTCGGTGATGATGTCGATAGCTTGGTTTTTGAGCGTGCTGATATCATCGCCGTAGCTTCCGCTCTGGTCTATGAGCAGGAGCAAATCCAGGGAGGTTACACCGGTCTCCGGAAGAGTTAGCGATAATATGACATCTCGGGTGTCACCTCTATTCAGGGATATGACTTCATGATGTTTTTGAAGCGGAACTCCGCGGGTAAGCTTGGCCGATTCGACCGCGCGGGCAACATTGAGGAGTCGGTTCGGCATCACTGCTCTCCAGGTGCTTTCGACCAATGGAGGGGCATCGTCACCACTACAAGTAGTATCAGAACGATTCTCCGCGGTGGAAGCATAGGTGATTGAGGAAGTGTTTTCATCATCAATGAGGATGAAACGGATCTCCGGGGCCCTAAGTCCACCATTAACGCTATGGATCAACGCAGCTGCACCGGCAACCATAGGGGCCGCGAATGACGTTCCGTTAGCGGTCTCTCCGTTGCCCCAGCCAACATCCTGTCCGGGTGCCATCAAGTTGACAACCTTCCCCATAACACTAAAACATGCATCTTTCCTTTCGTCTGTGCTTGCCCCAACGATGAGTGAATGGGAGAGCCACGCATCCTCCAACACATCTTCATCTTGAAGCAGCAGCTGGTGATCCATCTTCTCGCATATGTTGTTGGAACTGTAGACAACCAGCGCTCCCATGCGTTTGGCAAAATCTACTGCTGCATTCCCCCACGTATTTCGGAATCTTCGTAAGGCATCAAGCCGGTCATCCTGGCTGTCAATACATTCAATGTTACCTGGCCCCATTGAGACATTCACCACGTCTGAACCCAAGCGTATCGCTGTTCTTGTCCCAGCCAATACATCTGTAAAGAATGCGCATTCTACAAGACGAGGTAAGCCGGGGATGGAGCATAGTGGCCCTGATATTGGACCAGTACGTCGTCTAAAAATATCGACAAAAACTACTTCAGCGTAGGGATTAACACCTCGTACGATATCGCTGTCGCTGCCGATGTTACCCGCTGCGAAAGCTGTCACCCATAGGCCATGGTGCCCGACTATTGGAATATCGAAAGTATCATCACCATCAATTGTATTTCCATGTTCATCGAACCGATCGATAATCCGCGTTTCGTCTATTACGCCCTGATCTGCTGGGAGCCCTGTATCTACAATCCCGATAGTTGTGCTTGCCAGTTCCAGTTTCGCGGCCTCATCCCATGCATTCTCTGCACCAATGTGTTCGATCCAATAGTGTCCTTCAAAGGGGGTCAACTGCGTGGGTCTCGCCACGGCTTTTGAGAATACCTCATTATCCGCCTTGTTCCCCTGTAAAGGGAGGTAATACTGGTAACCCTCCAGATTCTCGTCCGCAGTGAACATGACCGAGGGGACAACGACCTCGTTCAAACCGGAAGCCCTCACCCCAGCTGCTGACTCTAAATTAGCAGCGAGGGTCACCTCGTCCGTCTCGTTGGCAACTCTCACCTGGATTACACGAAGGTCAACGTTGAATGAAACAACCGTACCACCCATTGCTGTAATCGATGAGACAACAGACCTGTACTCGCTATCGGTCACGTCTTCGTCAAGATAAACGAGGACCTCATTGGCCGCGGCTTCCACTTGCCTACCGCTTGTCAATGTAAACGTCTCTTTTTCAGTCGGCTGCAAAAAACTACCTGATACCGGTGAGTCTCCTCCACCCCCTCCCCCCTCTCCATCTCCCATCAACCCGCCGCCTCCTCCGCTGCAGGACATGAAAATGATAACGAGAAATATGCTAATCAGGAGCAAGATTTTTGAATGAATCGATATTTTCATCTCTCTACCTCCCCATCTTTTCCCCTATTGTTTATTTCCACTGAAAGTGCCGCTCAAAGGAAATGATTCCCAGGTGCCGGAAAACACTCCGGTTGAGGGTTCTATCGAACCAGAATAGGTGGCCCCAACTGAAACTTCGCCCGAAGCAAAAAGAGCCGATCCGCTACTTTGTGCCGAACCGAAGACGTCGAAAGCACCGACTGTAGTTGACACACCTGAACCCCTAATAATTCCAAAAGTATCTATGGAAACAGTCCATGTTCCCGAATCATCCCCTGAATACTTGCCGCTGTAATTACCTGATAGAATTTCAAGCAAAGTAGACCTTAAATGGTTCTGAGCAACAGTGCTTGGAACCAATAGCCGGGTGCCAGCTATGGTTTGGGCGGTCAATGCCGCAACTATGGTCTCCGTGTTTGGATCCGTTCCAAAATTTGTGATACTCTTTGCAAAATCGATGAACATGCCGAATGCCAAATTTCTCACGCTGTCCGTAATGGTGATCCCGTTGTCCGGGTTTCCGTCTT
>CAYFXP010000219.1:0-1506 GCA_964346935.1 uncultured Syntrophobacterales bacterium | reverse complement strand
CGCCTCATGCCGTTCCGTACCAATGACGTGTAATCCTCCAAGGGCCAAGACCCCTTCCTTTTCCTTGGCCGCAGTAGAAGCCATCTTCTCGTAGACCTTACGCGCCTCTTCCTCCGGCGACCCGTCGTCAACCATGCCCTTTGCCAAGTACTTGGGATTCCCCCCAAGGAGGATATCCGTGCCCCTTCCGGCCATATTGGTGGATATGGTCACGGCTCCCTCGCGTCCCGCCTGGGCAATGATCTCGGCCTCCCGCTCATGCTTCTTAGCATTGAGGACGTGGTGTTTAATCCCGTTCCGCTTCAGCAGCCGACTTAACCTCTCCGATTTCTCAACGGATACCGTTCCAACCAGAACCGGGTGCCCTTCCCCGTGTAATCGGGAGATCTCCCTGACTACGGCGTTGAACTTCTCCCTCTCGGATTTATAAATGACATCGGGATATTCCGTTCTGATCAATGGCATGTTGGTGGGAATTACCACAACCTCTAAACCGTAAATCTTATGGAATTCCATCTCCTCCGTATAAGCAGTACCCGTCATCCCAGCAAGCTTCTTGTACATCCGAAAATAGTTCTGGAATGTAATGGTGGCGAGGGTTTGATTCTCCCTCTCAATGGTTACCCCCTCCTTCGCCTCCAAGGCTTGGTGCAGTCCATCGCTGTACCGCCTTCCGGGCATGAGCCTCCCCGTGAATTCATCGACGATGATGACCTGTCCGTTGCTGACCACATATTCCACATCCTTTTCGAAGAGGGAGTACGCCCTCAGCAATTGGGACACATTGTGGATCTTCTCGGTCTTCTCCGCGTATTCCGCCTCCAATTTCGACCTCAGCTCTGCTCTCTCTTGATGGCCGAGATCGGGATCGCTATCGATCAAGCTCAAGTCCGGGAGCACGAAGAAATTGGGATCCTGGGGAGACAGAGCCTTTCTCCCCTTTTCGGTCAAATCCACCACGTTGGATTTCTCATCGATGATGAAATAGAGGTCCTGATCGATGACATCCCAATTCTTCTCCCTGAAGAAATCCAGCTCAACCCTCTCCTGTAGCTTCCTGTGTTTCCCTTCCTCGAGGAGCCTCATAAGCCTCTTATTTTTAGGGGTTCCCCTTTTAGCCTGAACCAATTTGATACCCGCCTCGTACTCTTCTCCCTCGCGGAGCAACCCCTCGGCCTCGCCCAGAACCCGATTAATCACCCTCGCCTGGCTTTGAAAAAGCCTCTCAACGGGACTCTTGAATTCGTGGAATTTATGCGTTGAATGTTCCACCGGTCCCGATATGATCAGGGGGGTTCTGGCCTCATCGATGAGGATGCTATCAACCTCATCCACGATAGCGTAGTTAAGCTCCCGCTGTACACATTCTTCCAGGCTGAATTTCATGTTATCCCTGAGGTAGTCGAACCCGAATTCATTGTTCGTCCCGTAGGTGATATCGCACCTATACGCCTTCTGCCGCTCAAGATCATCCATCTCGTGAGCGATGACGCCCACCGATAAGCC
>CAYFXP010000218.1:0-1798 GCA_964346935.1 uncultured Syntrophobacterales bacterium | reverse complement strand
ATCGAGAGCATAAGGAGGACTATCAGTACCCTGCCAAGGCAAAAATCAGCATGATCGTGGTCAAGGGAGGCAAGAGGAAAGAAGACAGGGAAAGGGCTCTTGAGCGGGCGAAGAAGGCTTACGGGGAGCTGAAACCATCCTTTCTTTCCTTCAAAAAGCCAAAGGACTTTGCCGAGGTTGCCCGGCAATATTCCGAGGATGAGGAGACGGCTTCCAGGGGGGGTCTGCTCGATGTGGATGTCTATGAGTGTCGAAATGAAGTCGAATACATGCTTCTCCACGGGTTCCACAAGAAGATATTCGCGCTCAAGCCCGGGGACATCAGCGATGTCTTCCAATTTGGAGGGAATTACTACATCGTGCAGATCAGGGATATGGAGAGCAGAAAGGGAATCCCCTTTGAGGAGGTGAAGGAGGAGGTAAAAAGGGACCTCATGACGAAGGAACACCAGAAGGTCATGGAGAAGTGGGAGGATGACTTGCTGGGATCTGTTGGATTTACCGTTTATGAGGGGAACTTGCAGGAAGCCTTGGTCAAGGAACCTACCAGGGAGTCTCCTGAAGTGCGAGGTCATTCATAAGAGGGAAGATTGAAGAGAAAATAGAACTGAAAAAGGTGTTTTCCCATTGTACGAAGGGCGATAAGATCCTCATTTTGGTTCTGATCGGTTTTACCTTTTCGATCTTTTTCCTCCAGAGGGAATCTAAAACCCATTCAGATCAAAGGCGTGTCTCGGTTGAATTGGACAACCGAGTCATACGCACTTTTGTGCTGAGGGACGAGGCCGTTCTCCAAGAAATTGCCATAGCCCTCCCGGAAGGAAAAGCACGGCTGGAGATAAGGGGGGAAAGGCTGAGGATGTTACCCATGGAACGGGAGATCTGTCCCCGGGGCATCTGTTCCCAGATGGGGTGGATAGGGGGACCAGGGGAGATGATCATCTGTATGCCCAACAAATTAGTGGTGCGAATTGAAGCCACAAAAGGACGGGTCGATGAACGTGACATAGATGCGGTTACGCGATGATCTTGTGGAATTCAGTCAAGAGCTGGCATTGAAAAGAGGGGCTAAATCCTGAGGGGGGAAGGACGGTGGCCACTGAGCCTCAGAAAGTAGGCGGATCCTAGTGGAAGGTATGAGAAATGTATTTGAAGGCTAAAATATGGATATTAGCTCTCCCCCTATTTCTGGTTATGGCCTTTGGGGCAATCCTGCCCTTTTACCGTCATTTCAAATCCGAGGTAGATATTGCCTCAGTCAGGAACCTGATGACCTCCATGAAGATTTCAAGAGTTAGGGGAAAGGTTAAGGCGCCAGATTTCAGGCTGAAGGAACTTGGGGGCAGAATTGTTCAATTGACTGACTATCGAGGAAAGGTCGTTCTGATCAATTTCTGGACGACCTGGTGATATTGGTGCAGGAAGGAGATGCCTTCCTTGGAAAGGCTGCACCGGCAACACCCAAAAGGGGAGTTCGTCTTGCTGGCTGTGGATGTGCGGGAAGAGGCGGACAAGGTCAGGCGTTTTGCTAGGCACAATGGTCTGTCTTTTCCCATCCTGTTGGATACGAACGGTGCAGTCGCCTCTAGGTATGGCGTACGGGCACACCCAGTGGCCTATCTAATAGATATTGAAGGATACGTCATCGGAGTTGCCCACGGATACAGAGATTGGGATAGGTATGAAATGAAGGCATTGATTCGATCTCTATTACCGAAGGTCTAATCAAGACCATGAATATGATGCTTATGGGTTCTTAAGACAACAAGGGTAAGGTTCCGGTTCCCGTTAACCCGAG
>CAYFXP010000217.1:0-1654 GCA_964346935.1 uncultured Syntrophobacterales bacterium | reverse complement strand
GTTGCATCCGGAAGGAATGGGAGCCTCCCCCTTCGATGGAGAAGGAATCGAGAGCCAAAAGACGCCACTGGTCATCTCCGGAAGGATCGTGGACTTCCTCTACGATTTCTATTGGGGCAACAAAGAGGGGAGGCGGTCAACGGGCAACTGTGTGCGGGAAGGGGTGAAGGCCCCTCCGTTGCTGGGCATTTCCAATCTCTATATCGAGAGGGGAGATGGGGATTTTAGCGATCTTCTTGGGGGCATGCGCAAGGGCATCGTGATCGAGGAGGTGATGGGGGTTCATACTGCCAATCCCATTTCCGGCCATTTTTCTCTCGGGGCGGCGGGTTGCTGGGTCGAGAAGGGCAGGCCCGTTCATGCGGTGAAGGGGATTGCAATCTCGGGCAATGTCCTTGACCTCTTCAACAATATCGAGGAAGTGGGTGCCGATTTTCGTTTCACGGGGAAGCTTGGGTCTCCAAGCCTCAAAGTCAGCAAGCTGGCCATAAGTGGACATTAGTTTTGGATCCAACGGCGAAATTGAAGTGTTGTGGTGTTGCAGTGCTGCAGTCATGGGGTCAAGGAGAAAGCCATGCAAAAAATGTCTTATCTATGAAAAAAAGTTAGATGACGCATCACGATATTCATGATATTGGAGCAGGGATAGGGCTTACGGGTGGTTTAGTCAATTGATTATTTCTGACCTTCATTTTTCCCTTATTTTTCAAGAAAATGTGATGTAATCTCGGTTAAATATGAGCGTTTTATTGTTCGGGAATTACTCCCTTTGGTATGGGTTTTGCTAGGATTCCTTATGGTCGAGAAGAGGGGATTGGTACGCATGAACTTCGACCGAATCCTCATAGGGACCGTGGCCAATGGGCTTCTTGAGAGCAATTTGAAGAAAATAATTCTTGACATTTACATTTCTTTTTGGTATTTGAGGGCGTTAGGGGTTGGTTTGGTAGGTGAAAGGGGGTAATTCTTGGGAGGGGACTTTTACAATATCCTCATTTTCCACAAACAGGCCTCCGCGATCAAGAGATATCGATTACCGCGCCTCCTCGCTAAGTTAATTCTCTTCCTCATCCCCATCTTCTTTATCTCCCTTGGATATTTTGCCTTTGACTATATCATCATGAGGCAGCAGGTCGCCGAATTCGACCGATTGTCCGAGGAGACTCAGCTTCAGCGGTCCAAGATTCGCTTTTTTTCCGAGAAGATAGGCGATTTGGAGAAGAAGATCGCAGGGATGAGTGAATTCGATAGGAGGTTGAGGATACTGGCCAACCTCGAGGGTTCCGAGGAACAGACGAGAAGATTGTTTGGAGTTGGCGGGCCTTCCCCTGAGGATATCCGAGAGACTTTGCTCCTCCAGAGGAATGAGGAGGAGTTGATGAAGCAGATGAGGGTGGACCTGGAACGGTTGGATGAGGAGGCCACCGTGGAAGCCGAAAGCCTCAGGGAGTTGGAAAGCCAGTTGCAGAACAAACAGGTTCAGCTGGCCCATACCCCATCCATTTGGCCGACAAGGGGATGGTTCACCTCCGGTTTTGGGTATCGGATTTCCCCCTTTACGGGGCTCCGGCAAATGCACGAGGGGATTGATATATCAAACCGAGTCGGCACGCCCATTATCGCTCCCGCGGACGGGCTGGTCACCAACATCGGA
>CAYFXP010000216.1:0-3559 GCA_964346935.1 uncultured Syntrophobacterales bacterium | reverse complement strand
TTCCCCTCGTAGGATGCCGCCAGGCTGCAACCGTAAAGGGTTTCTGCTCGGTGGATCATATCGATGATCTTCTCCCTGATGTGTCCCACTTTGCTCGTCCCATTGTATTCCGCCATGAGCTGGGCTGCCCCCGTCATGGCATCGATCTTTCCCGCCTTGCACCCGCCATGGGATTGACGATGGAATGCCGAGAAGCGGCCCACGATCTCGCCTGCGAATTCCACCTCACCGCACATGAATACCCTTTCCCAAGGCACGAACACGTCGTTGAATATGAGTGTTGGACAGTACTTGCTGTAGCGAATGTTTCCGCAGTCTACGCCTTCCAACTCCCGGGTATCCAAAGAACTCCTCCCCACGACGTGAATGAGGCCCTTGGTATCGGCGGGAACCGCAAATGCCACGGCATAATCCTCATCCCCTTTGCGCAATGCCCTTGTGGGGAGCACGATGATCTCATGGGAACTGAGCGACCCAGTCTGATGGGCCTTGGCTCCCCGAACGATGATGCCCTCCTTGTTCTTATCCACCACCCGAAGGTAGAGGTCCTTATCCTGCTGTTCGTGAGGACCGAGGCTCCTGTCCCCCTTCACGTCGGTGACGCTGGCATTTCCCGTTAGGTCGTCCTTCTGCATGTGCTTTAAGAACTCGATGAACCGATCGGGGTAGTGGGTCTCATATTTGCGCTCAATATCGTAGGCCACGATGGACAAAGCCCCGAGGCAATCCAGGCCCGTACACCGCTGGAAACACGTTCCCGTGAATCCCCCGAGAATCCGATTGAGCTTTACCCGCATCACCAGATCGTCGACGGACTGCGCGGGCAAGGTAAATCGGTTGACCAACTCCCCCGTAAAGGGTGATACCGTCGTGATCATGTCACGATACTCATCCATCTCCGCCAGCTCATAGGTCGTCCCGGTCGCGTTGATCCCGGCAAATATCCGGGGGTTGTCCACCGGGTTTTCGATCTTCTCCCCGAACATGTAAACCGCGGGTTTGAGCTTCCTGAGGCTATCTATATACTGCTGCTTCGTTTTTAGAGCCATTACCTCCTCCTATTTCGAAGTGAATCCCAACCCCCGCCGAAAGGCCTGAAGGTTGATATCAATTTTGGATTTGGGCACGGAAGAACGGACCGCTTTTTCCATCGCCTCGGGAGATACGATCCCGGTCGCTCCGATGAGAGCCCCCAAAATCACGAGATTTGCCACAATGCTGACCCCTATCTCCTTAGTGGCGACGCTCGTGGCCGGAACCTCAATGAGCGTATATCCATTCCGAGGGGGATCCTTTACCATATCCGAGTCCACGACCAACGTTCCCTCCGGCTTTAACTGGGAGAGGTAACGGGTTATTGCCTGAGGAGCTTGGGCCACCATGATGTCGGGGTGAGCCACCCGAGGATACAGAATCGCCTCATCGGAAATGATGACCCAGGTTACGGCCGCTCCCCCCCGTAACTCCGAGCTGTAAGCCTGATTCTGAAGGGCCTTCTTATTATCGTACACCACGGCAGCCGTCCCCAGGAGGGTGCCCGCCATGATGCTGCCCTGACCTCCCACGCCGGCGATGATCAAATCCGTTCTCATTCTTTCCCCCTCGCCCTCTCCTTCAATGTAGCCACCTCTTCACACAGCTCCGGTTTTACCGTATCGACGAATTCCCCCACCACGATCCTGTCCCTGATCTCATCAGGGCTCATCTCAGCCGCCTTTTTGACCGAAATCGACCTCTGCCGGTACATCTCCAGCATCTGTATCGCGTTGCCGGCACCTGTCTTGGCCCCGAATTGGACGGGGCACTGGGAGATCGCCTCGATAAAGGCAAACCCCTTCTTTTGAATAGCCTTCTTGATGCTCCTGATCAGTTGACGAGGCTGGTATGTAGTCCACCGGGCAACATAGGACGCTCCAGATGCTTGCACCATGCGCGAAATATCAAAGGTATTTTCTAAACTGCCAAGGGGCGTTGTGATGGTTCGAGCCTCCCTCGGTGTCGTTGGGGCAACCTGCCCGCCCGTCATGCCATATATCCCGTTGTTTACACAGATGACAATGATGTCAATATTGCGACGGGCAGCATGAATCAGGTGATTGCCCCCAATGGCGGTGAGATCCCCATCACCACTGACCACCATGACCTTCTTCTCCGGCAGATTCAGCTTGATGCCTGTGGCAAAGGCTATGGGCCGACCGTGCGTCGTGTGGAGCACGTCGGCGTTGAAATTGGGGCTGATAATCCACGCCGCGCAGCCGATGCCGGAGACGAAGACGAAGTCATCCATGGTCATGCCCAACTCGTCGATGGCCTTCAAGATAGACGTTAAGATAGTCCCGTCACCACAGCCCGGGCAGAACGTCGTCGCCTCCACAGATGGGCGGAGGTACTTCCTCAGGGGGTGTTCGGCAGAACTCATCGGAGCATCTCCTCTACCTTCTGGACCACGTAGTCCAAATCGTGGACCTGTCCCAAAATTTCAGGAGGCAGAAACGTTACCTCGGCCCTTCCCGCGGCCTCCGCTTTCACATAGGGGTAGTACTGGCCCGAATTGTTTTCCAACACGAGAATTTTCTTAACCCTCTGGGACAGCTCCTGGATCTCCCTATCGGGGAACGGCCACGAGGTAATAACCCTCAAATACCCCACATCCATCCCCCTCGATCGGGCGACCTGTGATGCCTCCTTGGCGCACCGAGCCACGGCGCCGTATGCCACCAATGCCAGCTTGCAGCCATCATAGTCGGATTCTACCTGAACGATCTCATCCCGGTGCTTGAGGATCTTGTTCCGCAACCGTTTGATGAAGTTGTCCAGGGCCGTGGGGTCGATTAAATTCCTGTTGCCGTGCTCGTCGTGACAGGAGCTGGTCACATGGCTCCTGAAGCCCTTGCCGAATATGGGCATGGGAGCCACATCCTCATCGAGGAACAGCTTGATCTTGTTTAAATCCGTCCCCTCCTTCGGGATCTTTCGATAGACAAGCTCGATTTCGCCCCTCTCAGGGATGGAGACCTCCTCCCTCATGTGCCCGACAAAGGCATCCGACATGACGAACACGGGGGTTCGGAACCTCTCCGCCAGGTTGAAGGCCCGAATCATGAAATCGAACATCTCCTGCGGGCTGGACGGACAGAGGGCGATGATCTCGTAATCCCCATGGGAACCACGACGGGGCTGTACCATATCCCCCTGAAGCCCCATGGTTGGAGCTCCCGTGGTGGGGCCTCCCCGTTGGACATTGACCAGCACAACGGGTGTCTCAACCCCCACGGCAAATCCGATGTTCTCAAGCATCAGGCTTATGCCGGGGCCCGAGGTGGGCACCAATACCTTCTTCCCCGTCCAGGATGCCCCAATACCCGCGCAGATGGCGCCAATCTCGTCCTCGGTTTGCAGGAAATATCCCCCCACCTCCGGCAATCGCTTCGCCAGGGTATGGGTGATCTCCGATGCGGGGGTGATGGGGTAACCCGCAGCAAAATCGCACCCCGCGGCTATAGCCCCCTCGGCGCACGCTACATTCCCCATCATGAAGTATTTTCCCGCAGGTAACCCT
>CAYFXP010000215.1:0-1528 GCA_964346935.1 uncultured Syntrophobacterales bacterium | reverse complement strand
CCCAAAAATCAGAAATCTCCCCCGAGGAGAAGCCGCGCTAAGATCAACCGTACTCGTAACTATCACCCGGCTTCCACCGCACTACTGTCACATAGGGTGCCCGAGTCTTTATCTCTCCGATGAGCTTATTCAAATCAAGCTTCTGGTTTGGGAAAGTATCATAATGGATTGGAATGAAGTATTTCGGGTGAATGAGAGTAGCTGCATAGCCGGCTTCCCTAACACCCATGTTATATTTCCCACCGACGGGCAATATGGCGACGTCGGGGCTGTAGAGGTCTCGAATGATGGCCATGTCTCCGAAAACACCCGTATCGCCCCCGTAATAAATGGAAGGACCCTCTCTGAACTGAACAACATATCCCACGGAGCCTGATCCTGGCATAATAGTGCCATCCTTTTTCCATTCCTCACCCATTACATCCGACGTATGCACCGCATTCACCATAACAACGGTAAACTGATCCGTCTCCCAACTTCCCCCGATGTTCAAAGGAATGGAGTCCTCGTCGTACTTAATCCCGTATTTGTCGGCGTAAAATCCAATCTCAGGACTGCAGATAAGCGGTGCCCTCGTATTCTTAACGATTTCGATGGAATCCCCGATGTGGTCGATGTGGCCGTGGGTGACACACACTGCATCCGCCTTCTTAATCTGTCCCATCTTAATGGGACAGGCCGGGTTGTCATCAATCCAAGGATCAAAGTAGATTGCCTTCCCATCCCCCTCCACCATAATGGAGGCATGTCCCAGCCAGGTTATTTTCGCTTTGTTCATGGCTCCCGTTCTCCTTTCTCTTTTCTCTTGATAACGTTAGGGCAACCCAACCTCCTGTTCTTCGACGAAGACCGCGGTGAAATCCCTTACTCGCGGCATCAGGTCGTCAGTGCACTCTACTGCCACCTGAGAGTTGAAAGCCTCCATCGCAGCGCTGACGCTATCAAACCAGAGCTCATTTACCCGGTACCAAGCCGGTTTCTCCTGGGGAGTACCAACCACTTTCCCGATGGTATACTTCCGCAGCCCCGGAATCCGGGCGGCCTCTGGTGCGTGCTTCTCGGTGAAATATTTCTCAAATTCAGCCTCATGAGTTCCGCGTGGAAGGTTGAACATAGCAACTAACTTTACCATCACGGCACCTCCTTTCAGCTATTAGGGTCGACTGAGGGCCTCTTCGGTTGAGATCCTCTAAAATTGACTGTGTGAATTTGCCCTCCGGCTGCTCATGCCGGAATATTGGAATTGTTCTTGCTTAGACAGGAGCTAATGGAGGGAACCTCTGGGGAAAGAATCCCGCAGCAGTTACTAGGCATCCCTGCTAAAGAAATAACTTCTCCCCCCTAAAACCCAACCTCCTGGAGATATTTAAGGCGGCATTCTGAACAAGCTTTGCGAATTTTTCCAGCTTCTGCTTATCCATTTTAGAGGCTTGACTCGCTATGCTGATGGCTGCCACGGGTTTTTCCGTTTGGTCGTAGATTGGAGCGGCAACGCAAAATACGTCGAGTATGCATTCCTGATTATCGA
>CAYFXP010000214.1:0-10777 GCA_964346935.1 uncultured Syntrophobacterales bacterium | reverse complement strand
AACCGCCATTCTTCATTGGCTTCGGAACAGCTTCTTCGTCTCGTTTACCACTGCTTTGATCTCGCTCACCCTGGGGATCATGGCCGGATACGCACTGGCCCGTCTGAAATTCCCCGGGGCCAAAGGGTTTGGCCTGGCCACCTTCATCACATACCTGGTGCCACCGACGCTCCTTTTCATTCCCCTGGCTCGGGTGGTTCAAACCCTTCGCCTGCAAAATAGCATCTGGTCATTGATTGCGACCTACCCAACGTTCCTCATCCCCTTCTGCACGTGGATGCTCATCGCCTACTTCAAATCAATCCCCAAGGCTATGGAGGAATGTGCCATGATTGATGGGTGCGGTCGCGTCAGGGCCCTCATCCAGATCGTTCTGCCCATGTCTATCCCGGGAATCATCTTCTCCGGCATGTTCAGTTTCACCCTATCCTGGAATGAGTTCGTGTACGCGTTGACATTCATCTCAAGCACGTATCAGAAGACCATGTCAGTGGCCGTGCCAACGGAGCTCATCAGGGGAGACGCCTACTTCTGGGGGGAGCTTATGGCAGCATCCTTGATCGGCTCGGTCCCAGTGGCATTGTTCTATTCCTTCTTCATGGATTACTTCGTTTCGGGCTTAACCGCCGGGGCTCTTAAGGGTGGTGGTTAGGCGATTCAGGCGTGAGCAAATCATAATCGTTGAGGATTGACGTGGGCCAGGCGATATGCTAGTTTCGCCGGGAAAACATCTATCACAACATTGAGGAGGTGAGGACATGATAAGTATTGAGGCACCCGGTGCTGTTCGGACCATGATGATTTCCTTCCGTCGCGGGGATTACATCATCGAGGAACTCCAAAAACTGCTCAAGAAGGAGGGAGTGGACGCCGCGCTGATCACCTCGGGCATTGGCTCCTTCGACATCTGCAAACTGCACACCATCACTCATGCAGACCTTCCCCCAGAGGATCGCTATTTCGACCTTGAGGGGCCCATCGAAGTGGGAGCCCTGCATGGGTCAGTCTCCGGCGGGGAACCCCACATCCATGTCGTCGTGCACGACACGGCCAATGACAAGCTCTATGTTGGGCATCTTGAACCGGGCACGCGCTGCTGCTACCGTGTTGAGTTGGGCCTGATTATACTGGAAGGCGTCAAGACCAAGCGGGTGACGGATCCAAAGACCGGGCTCATAGACATCATGCCAGCGGAGGATTGACATGTCGGATTTGGACAAAATCATGGCTCTGGTACCCTCGACGTTGGATCGTTTCCGCCTTGACGGGAAGGCTGCGGTGGTTGGGGGTGGCAACAAGGGCCTGGGGCAGGCGATGGCCATGGCCCTGGCGGCAGCTGGCGCAGACGTCTGTATAGTTGCACGTGGTCCATCCGGGCTCAAGGAAACGGCCGATGCCATTACTTCCCTGGGGCGTAGGGGGATGTTCATTGCGGGTGACCTATCCGATGAACATCAAGTGGAGAATATGGTTGCCAAGATGAAAGAGACGTATGGCCGCATTGATATTCTCGTAAACAGCCAGGGACTGGTCCATTTACAGCCGATCGCTGAGTTCAACACCGAGGCCTGGCAGCGGGTTATGGACGTGAACGTTAAGTCCCTGTTTCTCACCTGTAAGCACGTGGGTCGAGTAATGCTGGCCCAGGGCAGGGGAAAAATCATCAATATAACATCTGTGCGAGGCTTCCAGGGCCGGGCCCAGGACCCGGCCTACGCTCCGAGCAAGGGGGCAGTAAATCAGCTCACCCATTCACTGGCCATAGAGTGGGGTCCTCAGGGAATCAACGTGAACGCCATTGCCCCCGTTTTTACGCGGACGGCCATGGCTGCGGCCTTCTTCGACGACCCAAACAAATTGGAGTGGGTGCTCAGCCGGATCCCCATGAAGCGAACCGGTGAGCTGGACGATCTTTTCGGCCCCGTGGTTTTTCTGGCCTCCGAGGCCTCAAATTTCGTCAATGGCCACGTGCTCGTTGTTGATGGGGGTTGGCTCGCTGCTTAGCGGAATAGTTCGGAGCGAGAAGAGTTTATTATGCAGTGGGGAGAAGACTATGAGTGAAGCGGTGAACAAATATCTCTGTAATAGCGTTGTGCATCATGGCCCCGGGGCCCTATCCATGCTCGATGGGGAAATCCGCAGACTCGGTAGAAAGTGCGTTGGCCTCATCACAGACCCAGGTGTAGTCAAAGCAGGTATATGCAAACGCGTCATCGACGCAATCAACGGGGAGGTCTTTTCCTACGAGGGCGTGGAGCCAGAGCCGACATACGAGCTCATCCACGGATGCGTCGAGTTTCTGAGGGAAAAGGGCTGCGATCTTGTTATCGGGCTCGGAGGCGGGAGCGCTATGGATTGCGCTAAGATGGCCGCGGTGTTGATGAAAAATAGCGGGAAGGTTACGGATTACTTT
The DNA here is from genome assembly GCA_964346935.1 of uncultured Syntrophobacterales bacterium. GTDB lineage: Bacteria > Desulfobacterota > BSN033 > WVXP01. Next base: position 8,364 of record CAYFXP010000214.1, on the reverse strand, counting down.
GGGGCAGACCGTGTCCCCAATCCGGGGCTTCCGGTTATCGCCATTCCCACAACTGCAGGGACCGGGAGCGAGGCATCACCTGCTTGCGTTTTCGTGGACCCTGAAGATGGGGTGAAGAAGGGGGTGCGTTCGGATTTCATCATTCCCGAGGTGGCCATACTAGATCCCTTACTTACCCTTGGGCTTCCCCAGGGGCTTACGGCTTCAACGGGAGTGGATGCCCTCACTCATTCAATAGAGGTATATACGTCCTTGCGGGCGAATTTGATCAGCGATATGGTGGCGGAGAAGTCGATCAGGCTCATCGCCGAACACCTCCGCGTTGCCTACTCCAATGGAACCGATGTTTCCGCCCGGTACGGGATGCTCATGGGAAGCTTCCTCGGAGGAGTTTGCCTTGCTTCGTCAAATGTGGGCGCGGTTCATGTCCTCGCCCACACCCTGGGTGGTATCCACAAGGTTCCGCACGGCATTGCCAACGCCCTTTTCCTTCCGTACGTGCTGGAGTTCAACCGGATGGCCTGCCGGGAGCGGTTCGCCGAAATGACGTCATTTTTGGGTGAGCGTGTGGAGGGGTTGTCTCTGGATATGGCCTCACAGAGGGCAGTTGAATCAGTTAGAACGCTCACTCAGGACGTTGGTATTCCGCAGCGCCTCAGGGATTTAAACATCCCGGAGGATTCCATTGACCTCATAGCCGAGCGTTCCATTGAGACGGGACAACGGCTCCTGGTCAACAACCCCCGAGTTATGAGCGTCGAGGAGGCAAAGGGAATTCTCAAAATCGCTTATTAATTCCCGACCGGCTGAACCGTCATTTAAACGCTGCCCTTGTCTTTCAGTTAGCGATTGATCCGTCCGACAATGCGGCATTTCTAATAGCGAGCACATTGATGATCAAATAATCGTCCGGTATTTGACAACGGAAGGAAGCTACGATGGCTGTTTTCATTACAGGCGGTCACGGTCATATAGGTTCGTGGACAGCCTATTTCTTGGCGAAGGAAGGAGAAAAGGTAATTATTTATGACACGCAGCCAATACCTCCGGATTATCTGAGCGAGGTTCCGGAGAACATCACGTTTATTGGCGGGGATGTGATGGATTTTCCCGATTTAACCGCGGTCTTCCGGCAACATAAAGATGAAATAGACGGAATAATACATACGGTGGCCTTGATGGGCGAGTTTGTCCCCGCGAATCCTCACCGTAACGTGAACCTCAATATAGGCGGATTGCTAAACATGCTTGAACTGGCCAGGATCTTTGGTATCGAGAAGGTACTTTACACCAGCACTGGTGCCGTATACGGAGCGGCAGAGGGAACAGCCTCAGAGGATAAGAATCCCCCAAATCCCAGCGATTTATATGGCGCTACCAAGGTTTCGTGCGAATACTTGGGAAGCCAATATGAGAAAACGTTCGGCCTCGACTTCAGAATTTGTCGGGTCTACTTCGCCTACGGACCGGGCAAACTTCCCTCTCGGTTCATAAATCTCTACAAGGTGAGCTTTGGGGCTTTAGAGGGTTTAAAAGGGTTGAGATTGGAAAAGGGAGCGGACCAGAAGCTTGACTTTACCTATGTGGAGGATGTGGCCAGAGGCGTAGTACTGCTGTACAAAGCGACCGATTTGAGACATAAGATCTTCAACATCGCGACAGGTGTGGGGAATACCGTGGGAAAGGTAGCAGAAATGGCTCAAAAATATACCCATTTCCCCGTCACGGTGGAGATCGGGCCCGGGAAGGTTATGCCGAGGAGTGAGGCACTGGATATCAGGAGAGCCGCGGAGGAACTCGGGTACCGGCCAAACTACAGTCTAGAGGAAGGAATTAAACTCTATGCAGACTGGTTGGGCACAATAGTAAAGAAATAATAATGCTACCACGCCATCCGATAGACTTCCTCCACGTCTTCCTGGGTCAAATCCCTGGGATTGAAAACGAAGAGGCGCGAGACTTTCATTGCACCCTCGACCAATCTGGGGATATCCTTTTGCGGAATGTCGTAGTCCCTCAGCTGGATGGGGATCTTAAGCTGATCAAGGAGTTCCTTAACCGCGTCCACGGCCAAAGTGGCGGCCTCCATGTCGGATAATCCCTCCACCTCCTCTCCCATGGCTTCCGCAATCCGGGCAAACTTGGCCGGGTTTCCGATGAGGTTGAAAGCCATAATATGGGGAAGCATGATGGCGTTTGTTCTCCCATGCGGAAGGTGATACAGGATTCCGAGGGGGTTGGACAGGGCGTGTACTGCCCCCAACCCTCCGCTCCCAAAGGCGAGGCCTGATATGGTGGCGGCAAGGGCCATATTATACCTGGCATTAAGGTTTTCCCCCTTGGCAAAGGCCTTGGTTACATTTTCGGCGATCAATGCTATGGCCTCGATGGCAAAGATGTCGGAAAAGGGCGTTGCTGTCATCGCAACATAGGTTTCGATGGCGTGCACCAGGGCATCGATGCCCGTGTCGGCGGTGACCTTGGAAGGCATTGACAGGGTCATTATTGGATCCACGATGGCCACATCCGCGAGGGCGTAAATACTGTAAACTGCCTTCTTGAGGTCGGCTTCCTCATCGGTGAGGACAAAGACCCGGGTTACTTCGCTGCCGGTCCCAGCCGTGGTGGGAACGAGGATTTTGGGAACGCCTCTTTTCGGGACGAGATCCATGCCTGCAAAATCCAATACCTTTCCCTTATTCGTTCCCATGATGGAGGCCCCCTTTGCCACATCCAGGGAGCTCCCCCCGCCCACGCCGATGATCACATCGCAATTCTCGTCCTTTAGGTACTGGGTGCATTGCTCCACAACGCGGACGGCGGGTTCAGGCTCAACCTTGTCGTAAACGGAAAAACTGATGCCCTCAGAATCCAAAGGGTCTTTGATTGCCTCAACGAGGCCTGCTTTGACGACACCGGGGTCCGTTACAACGAGGGCCTTGTTGCCGCCCAGTTGTTTAACCTCAGCCGCCAGGCCCTTCACCGCACCGATGCCGAACAGGATCCTGTTCGGCGAGAGAAAGACGTGGGTTTTTACTTCCCTCCTATCCATATCTGCCTCCTTTTCATCTATCCTTCATTACCCCCTTTTGGAACCGGGTGAGAACTTGGGAATGATGCTTATCCGGAACTGGCTTGCAGGCCGGCGATAACCGCCCTCATAAAAGCGGGCAGATCGTCGGGCTGACGGCTCGTGATCAGGTTCCCATCGACGACGACCTCCTTGTCAACATAGTTTCCCCCTGCGTGGATCAGGTCGTCCTTGATGGAGAAAAAACACGTTACCGTTTTACCCTCTACGATTTCCGCCGAGGCCAGCATCCAGCCCGCATGACAGATGGCAGCCACCACTTTGCCGGCCTCGAAGAAGTCCTTCACCAGTTTAACCATGGATGCGTAGCGGCGCATACGATCCGGCGCATACCCACCTGGTATAACGATGCCGTCGTAATCGGCAGCCGAGACTTGATCGGCACTGGTGTCGACGTTCACCTCCAGTCCCGACTTAGCCTTATAGGATTCGGCGCTTCCCGAGCCCACCAGCGTGACCTCGGCCCCAGCTTCTTTCAGCCGATAGTAGGGGTACCAGAGTTCGTACTCGTTGTACATCTCCTCGGCGAGAACGATCACTTTCTTTCCCTGTAATTCCATCACCTTTTCTCCTCTCTCTTTTGGATGTGCATCCGTTCTTCCGGTATGCTTTCTACCTAATTTACCCTTTTAGAGAAAGGCCGTTCAACTTCTCGTAATACAGTGCGAGTCCACCGTGGTCTACGTCATCATGACCCTCGGCCATGAGCACTTGCATCATCTCCATAACCTGGGAAGTCAGAGGCATGGCCGTATGGAGCTCCCTGCTCGTTTCGAGAACGTTGGCAAGGTCTTTAACGTGCAGCCTAATTCTGAATCCAGGATCATACCTCCCCTCGAACATCCTTGGTGCTTTATCCTCTAGGCACTGGCTCCCTGCGAGGCCTCCCCTGATGGCATTGAAGATATTCTCGGGATCCACGCCTGCCTTTTTCCCCATGATTAAGGCTTCAGCTACAGCGGCTATATTAATGGCGACGACGACTTGATTCGCCAGCTTGGTCGTTTGCCCAGCACCAATATCGCCCACAAGCGTGACGCTTCCACCCATAACATCCAGAATCGGCTTGCATTCCTCAAATACTCCCTGCTTGCCCCCTACCATGATGGCCAGGGTACCGGCCTGCGCTTTCTCCTGTCCCCCGCTCACCGGTGCATCCAGCATTTCCACTCCCTTTTTCTCCAGTTCACTGGCTACCTGCCGGGAGACGAGGGGAGCGATGGAGCTCATATCGATGAGGATTTGCCCCTCTGTTACGCCCTCGATGATACCATTTTCTCCCAGAACGGCCTTCTTTACATCGGGGGAGTTGGGAAGCATGGTAATAATAATATCGCTATTTTCAGCCACATTTTTCGGTGAAGTACCCCTCTGCGCCCCATATGAAACGATCTCATCCAGAGCTTTCTTATTGATGTCGTAGGCTATTAACTTGTAGCCGGCATCAATAAGGTTTTTGGCCATTGGTTTGCCCATTATGCCTACCCCAATAAATCCAAACTTTTTCATGTTATTTGCTCCTTTCACGTATTAATTTACCTTAAATCCTGGCTTATTTTGTCGCTTGTCAGGAATGGATAGGCACATGTCATTTTTTTTCCTCGGAGTTCCGTCCTCACGCGTCGTCACCACGCAACGGAGCTTTTTTCTGCGCTCCACCTGCCGCAGACAGCCATCACAGGAGTCGCACTGGGAAGGTGAGGTCTCCCCCGAGAGCCAGCGCTTGATGAGGTTCGGTTCCCGAATAAACGGCCGGCACATGGAGATCAGATCGCCCTTGCCGCTGGCGACCACCTCCTCCATCATTTTCAGGCCGCGCATGCCTCCTACGACCATGATGGGCACATTGACGGCCTTTTTGATGCGAGCTGTATGCTCGATCAAATAACCTTCGTGCCACTCGTCCTTGGCGATGGGGCCGGAGGGAGTGTAAGAGGCCCCGGCACCGCCGCAGGATGGCTCTATTGCGCAGATGCCACCACTGGCGAAGAGCACCGCAATCTCAGCTGCATCATCTCCCGTCATACCGCCCTCCCGGAAATCGGAGGCGTTCATCTTAATCATCACCGGGAAATCCTCGCCGGCGCTCTCCTTCAGCTCACGCACGAGCTCCAGCACCAGCCGGGCGCGATTCTCCGTTGACCCGCCGTACTGATCGTCTCGCTGGTTGAAGAAGGGCGAGATCATCCGGCTCAGGACGTCGTTATGGCAGCAGTGCATCTGCACACCATTGCACCCAGCGTTTCGGAGGACCTCACCCGCATTGCGGTAGGCAGCTTTGATATCGGCGATGTCGCGCCGGTCCAAGGGTTCGAATTCTATGTTGAAATCCATGGAAGCACCGCTCACCTGCTTCCCATTGATCACAAAGGGCGGGGATATTTGTGGCACGAAGGCCGCTCCCAGCCGATGCACTTCATTCACAAGGCTCTGTATTTCGTCCTCAATGCCGGGTACATCCAGGCAGGGCTGTTGGAAAACGTGTCCTAAGGACCACTCGCGCCTGGGTCGCCAGACGCCTGCCATGATAAGGCCCACACCGCCCCGTGCAAGGTCGATGTGGAGCTTATGGATCTCAGGGGTAATACGGTTCTCCTCGTTCGTGAGGTTGTTTACGGTGGCGGACCGCACGAAGCGGTTACGCAGTTTTATCCCCGCGAATTCGTAGGGCTCAAATAGCAGTCTCATCGATATTTCTCGCTCAGGCTCCGTCCATCCGCCTTCATCCATTTGCCCTCGTGCGAATTTGCTTTAAATGATACATGGGTCTCCCCGGGGTTTGCGGGAAGATGGCAGGCATATACCCCAAGGTCGCCCGTAATTCTAAGGTGACGAAGGAATATCTGTCAAGGAAAAAGCCTCCGGAGTTTCCGAACTTTTTGACTATGTGTTTTCGTAATCCCTTGATGATCTTTCTTCTTCGACCTTTGCAGGAGAACACCATCGTCCCTTCGCTTACTATTCGTGTTTCGTGTTCGTGCTCGTGTTTTGGACCGCGTTATTTGTCATTTAGATTTCGGTTTTGACATTTGAGCTTTGACATTTGGCATTCATCGTCATGTGCGTGTCCGTTATCAGTTATTTGGCATTTGAAATCTTGCCTTCTGCCACCAACCGTTTCCTTGAAGCCTCGAAAAAACTCGCTCTTCGCCACTCAAACATATTTTTCCGACGATTCAAACGTTTAACCCCCTTTAACCCAGAACTGGGTTTTTTCCCGCTCGTGGCCTGGGAGTGGTTGTCGAAAAAATATAATTCGTGCTCAGAGCTCGTTTTTCCGGTCTCCCAGAGATCTCTCGATTTGGACTTTGTCATTTGAACTTTGACATTTGACATTTCGCCTTCCGCCTCCACCCTCAAACCTCCAGCCTCCGGCTCGCTTTCCCCTTCCCGCTCACCCTCGAAGGGTGCCCCACTGCTCCCGCGAGTCGCTCATGAACGCTGGTGTTCTCCTTAGGCTCCGAAAACTCCAGACTAAAAATCTGTTGACAGATATTTCCGGTTTTTATATATGTTGGATATGATTTCCGTGGAAAACACGGTAGAAAAATCCCGGAGAAGGGAGGTGAATAACTGAAGAGACCAGATGAACCTAAGATATGGGGAAAGGAGGGATGAGAAATGAAGGGGAGGAATGCAGTAGCTATCTGTTTAGCAGTAACCCTTATTTTGGCACGCGGATTTAGCGGCCCAGCCCAGGGGAAAAAGGCCTACGAGTACATCAAGTGGGACAAGCCGAAACCCATGGCCGAACGGCTGCTGGCGGACGAGTACATACTCCCCAAGGGGTGGGAGAAGGCGACAAAGGGGGTGAAGAAGCTCGTTTTCTTCAACAGCGGCGGGTTGAAGCATGATATCGCCACGGCCATCGGCATGGAGCTCTTCGAGAAGAAGACCGGAATCCAAATGAAGGCTCTTGAAGTTGGAAGTGCCTACACATTTCCCAAGTTCCTGTCCGTGGTCACTTCAAAGGACCCGAGCGTCCATTTTGGCTTCATTCGCGCTGAGGTTGAATATGCCCACGTTACCTCTGCCGGGTGGGTTCATCCCATCGATGAGCTGTGGACTCCAGAGGTACAGAAATTGTACTCCCCCGGCCTGGTAGATGGAATAAGATGGGGTGACCATTATTATGGCTCGGTCAACATCGTCCAATGGTATGTCCTCTACTACCGACCGTCCTGGTTGAAGAAAGCCGGAGTTACGGAGATTCCCGAGACCTGGGAGGAAGTCTACCAGGCTTCAAAGAAATGCAGGGAATGGGCAAAGGCAAATCTGGGACCAGATTACTATGGCTTCACCTTCGGCGCCACCAAGGCCGGCCATATTCACATCGCTATGCTGAGCGCCCTTACGTATTCCCAGGGTGGAGGGTTCCTCAAGGACGGGAAGTGGAATTTGGACACACCCGAGTTCCGAAATTCCTGGAACTATCTGATAAAGATGATAAATGAAGACGTAGCTGATGTAGCGTGTTTGGGCTACTCGTGGTCGGATTATCAAAAGGTATTCGGCATGGGTAAGGCGGCCATGATGCTTGGATATTCGGTCTATGCCGTGAAGTTCGCGGAGTTCCCGGAAGTGGCAAAGGATTGGGCCGCAGTTCCGCCGCCGAAATGGGATGCCTCTCAGCCGGATTCAAACCGTGTCGGCTACATAAACTACGATACCTACGTAATCAACAACTTCGCGGATGACAAGCACAAGGCGGCCGCCATGCTTTTCCTCGACTTCTACCGGAGCAAGGAAGCCTGCATGTACGAGCTCCTCGTGGAGGGGAACGATTCATTCCTGCCGGCTGTGTACGAAGATCCGAATATTGTGGATAAGGTGGACTGGGAACTGGCCAGCCAGGTGGCCGAGAAGATCAAAGCCAAGGAACCTAAGAAGATGGGGATAACCATACCCGAGGTGAGGGCAGCTTCTGCCAAGACCGCTCGTATAGAGGCACTGCCACCGGGCGCGGCCTACGTCTCGGATGTTCTCTCCGAGTACCTCGGGAAGGCCATCATGGAGAAGATGGACCCGAATAAGGCCCTGTCAGAGGCCCTGTCCAAAATCAAGAAGTATACGCACTAACGGCGGCAGATGGAAATGGGGGAGGTTAGTTGTCTCACACTAACCTCCCCCAAAGTGAGTTCGAAATCCAATGAAGCGTCCGGATGATTTCGCCGGTTTGCTTTCTCTCTCTAATGCCTCGAAGAAATGGCGCCAACCGGCGAGTTTTCTTCGCTTGATTCTTTGCGAGCCCGCAGGAGTTATTGGTAAATGAA